>DAOWGJ010000075.1 GCA_030637505.1 Holophagae bacterium | reverse complement strand
GACGGCTCAACAGACGACGGCGCCGTGAAACGGAATTCGGATCGAATACAAATGCAGCGTACCTATTTCCAATGCCGATAGGGTACCACCGGGAAGGCCGCCAACAAGGGCGCCTGCGTCTATGCCCGAGGCGACAGCAATCGAACCTACGGTGTCAGCGTTCCCCAAGACGGTGAACCCGCACAGAATCGCGCCACGCTCGAATTCTCAGATTCGGTCTTCGTTGACTGTGACTCGGGTTTCAGTGAGGACGGAAACGGTGGAGCGATGGCCCTCAACCACACTGACCTGACGTTGTCCAACTGTCTCATGCTGGGTAACGACGCCGCAGGAACCACCGGAAATGGTGGAGCCCTCAGGTTGACTGTGGAATCATCCGCCCAGATCACCGACTCATGGTTTCAGGAAAACACCGGAGGAATTCGGGCGGCCGTCTTTATGGTCAGTGGTTCGGATATTTCGGTCGATCAGTGCACCTTCGTCGAAAACACGCTGTCTTCGGGCGCAAAGGGCAGCGTCCTGTGGTCCACACCGGCGAATGCGACCCAGAACTTTCCGGCCATGGATGTCAACGGCTCGGTGGATAATTCGGTTTTTGTCCTGAACCACGGGTGGGACATCGCCGAAACCGACAATGCCGCAGGACCCGTCAACACCGTAACCTACAGCGGTAACCAGTTTCTGACAGACCCAACCGACGGCCCGGTCTTCAATTCGACGTTGAACCCGTTGGGACGTTCCGTATCCGAACTCAACGCTTATGTCGCCGTCAGGAATGGCGGTATTGGAAATACCGACAAGGCGCCGAATAACGACAACACCTTCTTGACGACCAGCCCGATACTCGGCGTCATCTCTGCGGCTCCTCCAGTGATTTTTCACACCGCAGCCCCGGGAGAACTGACCGTGCCGACTCCGGCCTACCTGGCCTGGGCCTGGAGCGGCGGCGCCGCGACGCTCGACACCACTCCCCTCAACGGGTCGTCGGGGTTCGGTTTCGGGACAGCGGGCAGCGGGATACACACGCTCGAGGTCGATGGTGGTTCTGTTGCCGAATCGGCCCTCATCGATGACGCAGCAGTGCCGGCGGTGGATTTCGAAGCCATCCCCGAGTACATCAATTCCGGTGAGATTTCAGACCTCGGCTGGAACATTTGGAGCGGACAGTGGCTGGGCGTCATGATCGACCGGGGCATTGTGATTCAATCCCCCGCTGCGATCGGTCTCGAGCCTGTGATGCCCGGTTCCACGACTGTCTACAGAGTACACGCCATCACCCGCGAAGGCGGGGCGGTCGCGTCAACCACCGTTCACGTCGACGAACAACTTCCCGAAGTGATTTTCCTTGACGGGTTTGAAAGTGGTAACTCTGACCAATGGACCCTCGTGAAAGGAAATTGATCGTTCCTATTCCACATAGCCCAGAGCTCTGAGCTGCTCTTCAACGAGTGTAGTGTGTCGAGCCGGCTCTTCGCCCAAGGCACTTTCACCGCCATGCCACCACACTCTCATCGAGACCTCTGAAGCCTCGACCATTCTCGGAACCCATCTCGCTCCGTCAAAACTCAGAGCTGCCGGCTTCTTCAGTGAACGCACATCGAACGAATGGTCGAACACAACCTCATTGATGCTGCCACGAACTCGTAATTTTCGACCGAAGACCTTCTCGAAAGAGAAAGTCACATCCGAGTTCGGTGTAATCACGAATTCGGCGCTTCCCATTTCCTTCCATTTCAAGACCGGTCCCCCGGGCGTCAGAATCTTGGTGCCGACCGGCCGAATCATCGGGCCGCCCAATGTTCCGATGATCGAGTCCTCTGTCCGATTGACCAACCTCAGTCGAAGCCCGGATGCCGAATGACCCAGATACTCCGCCACCCTCGTGAGAAGGATCTCGGTCCTGGAGTCGTCTTCCGCCAGGTTCAGGACCTCGGACCTGTCTGATTTCAAATCGAAGAGCTGCTGTCGCGGACCGGGGATACTCCACGCCGTGTTGTCGAAGATCATCTTCGTGTGGCCTTCGAGGCGCAGGCCAACACCTCGATTTGCGGCCGCCGAATAGGCCCACGCTTCACCGGAACCAGTCCACGAACCGCCATCGACCAGAGGAACCAGGGAGGCGCCGTCCCAATCGGCCACCGACGTCAACCCAACCACATCCGCAACAGTCGGCCAGATATCAACCTGCCTGACCTGGCGTTCAATCACTTTCCCGGACCCCCGGCGATCCGGAAAGGCCAAGAGCAACGGGACCAGCAATACTTCGTCCGTCAGGTCAACGTGACCAAATCGGCCGTCTTCTCCCAGGGCTTCGCCATGATCCGAGGTCAAGACGACGATAAGATTCCGGTCCAGGCCCTGCTGATTGAGGCTCTTCAAGAGGTCCCCGAGATGCTCGTCGACGAACCTGACACCGCTGTCGTACATCTGATTCGCCAGATCCAACTCGCCCGGCGCCAGAGGCCGTTGACCGCCTCTTCTCGGTCGGAACATCAGCTGATTCACCTGTCGAAAACCAAGTTCCGGAGAGTTTTTTGGGGAGTGAAGGGCAATCCTCGCATCTGCCTTTTCCTCGGCGCCCATCCCGTCGAAGTGTCCCGGCCAAGCTCGGTAAGGATCGTGGACAGCATAGGTATGGAGGAAGACGAAAGCCGGTTCTGTTTGTCTCGAGCTGAAGAACTCGAGGGTCCGGTCAACCCCTGTGGACAGCTCATCATGATCCCGAGCTCGATCCGGCCAGGATGAATAGATGTCAAAGCCCTGGGCAAAACCGAAATCATGGCCTACATAGGCGCCACCGGTAAACGCCGCCGTCGAGTAGCCCGCTCGGCGGAGAGTCTCGGCCATGAATTCCAACTGCGTGACAGGCGCCGTGCCGGCCACGACCTTCATGCCCCCGACATCATGATTGACACCATGCCTGATGGCATCAAGACCTGTGAACAGCGATACGTGGGCCGGCAGGGTCCACGGCGCCGCAGCGATGACCTCTGGAAAAATTACGGCGTTTTCCCGCGCCCACCGGTCGAGGTGAGGCGTTGTCGGAAGGTGATAGCCCAAAAGAGACAGTCGGTCCGCTCGAAGGGTATCCACCACAATCAGCAGGATGTCGGGGAGATCCTGGTGTTGCCCTCTCGCAAGAAACTCCGGATTGGCCACAAAGACCGGCCAATCGGGCTGTTGGGACCCTGACACCGATGCCTCAATGCGCAGATCCACCGTCTTGCCTTCGAAGGCCGAAAGGTCGAAATCGACGGCTGTCCACGCTCCCGGCTCGCCTTCCAATTCAACCGTCCTGACCGGGAGTTCCTCGCCCGCAGACTCCACGACCGTCACCACTATGCTCGCCGGTGTCTGGGCACCTGGAGGGCGAGCAAGAGCACAGCGCATCTTGACGGACCCGCTGATTTCCAGACGTTTTTCGAGTCGTTCCCCGCAGGGCAGGAGGAATCCGTTTCTCACCTCCGAACCCAAGACGATCTTCCATCCTCCAGTTGAGTTCTTCGGGCAGGGCGCCGGTTCACCAGCGTCGCCGACCGCCTCAAAATATCGCGCTGGATCCTGCGCCACCCAACACGTTCGCGGGGTTTCCCCCACGACCAGAGGAGGCGCGTTTGTTCGTGCGATGCAACCGAAAAGGCACCCCACAGCGATCAGGCAAACCAAACGCCTCAATGAACGGACTGGCTGTGCCAACGCCCACAACACACCATCGTTCAAACTTCGGGGCCCAGAGAACCGCATCATTTTGACTGTCCGGCCCTGCCGGTCACTGAACGTATCCCAAGGCCCGAAGGGCTTCAAGCGTATCGTCCGAGATCGCGGGCCGGGCGCCCGTCGGCCTGGGATGGGTTTTCAACCAAACTTCAAGGGCAAGCCGGTTCTCTCGATAGGCATCCGGATCAACCGCGCTCCTATCGTCCTTTTCGGGAGGATCGAGCGCCAGGTTGAACAGAAGATCTCCCTCTCGGTCAGTCTCACCAATCATCTTCCATTGACCACGGATTTGAGCAACCAGACCCATTCTCGCGTGCGGGTCG
>DAOWGJ010000069.1 GCA_030637505.1 Holophagae bacterium | reverse complement strand
GTTGAGGTTGACAAGGCGGCGCACGAAGACCCCCCGGATACCCTGCAGGGGGAGGCGCGCCGGTTGATTCGGGGCGCCTTCAAGCTCGAGGGCCGGCTCCTTCTGGATTTGGACATCGATTATGTTGTCGCGATCTCGGGATGAAGGAGGTCAGTCGTTCATGACTAAAAAGGCGTTGGTGATTGACGATTCGCGTGCCATGCGGACCATTCTGAGCGGTATCCTCGGTGAATTGGGGTATGAGGTTGAGGGGGCCGAGGACGGGGGGCAAGCCCTCCTCATTCTCAACTCCGGAGGGCCGTTCGATCTCGCATTGGTCGATTGGAATATGCCACAGATGACCGGCTATGACTTTGTTTGTGAAGTTCGGGAAGAACCTCGATTTGCCGACTTGCGCCTGGTAATGGTGACGACCGAAAATGAGATCTCTCGAATGTCCGAGGCACTGGAGGCCGGCGCAGACGAGTACATCATGAAGCCGTTCAACAAGGAAATGCTGCTGGAGAAGTTGATGCTGTTGGGCATCGAGGCCGACCGGGACTGATGAGCGATTCCAGTCCTGTCCGTGTTCTTGTCGTCGATGATTCTGTAGTGGCGCGAAGAGTAATCTCAGAAATTCTCGATGGTGAAGAGAGTATCGAGGTCGTCGGGTCGGCCGCAAACGGGTGTATTGCGCTGGCGAAAATCCCCCGACTAATGCCGGACCTGATCACCCTGGATGTCGAGATGCCGGAGATGGATGGACTTGAGACGCTATCGCGGATCAGGGCTGATTTCCCCAGCATCAAGGTTATAATGTTGAGTAACTTGACACGGCAGGGGGGGTTGGCGACGGTGGAGTCTCTGTTCCGTGGGGCTTCCGATTACGTCACCAAGGCTTCGCGGATGGAGTCGCCGGAGGCTGCCCGGACCTATCTCCGCGAACAATTAGTGCCAAAAATCGAGGCGTTGACCGGTCGCCGGGAGAGTTCTTCACCAGTTCGGCGGCGACCGGCAGCAGTCAAACCGATCTCGGCGCCGATCGGCATTGTCGCCATCGGGGTTTCGACCGGGGGACCAAACGCGCTTCGAACGGTCCTCGAGGCCATTCCGTCTGACTTTGAAGCGCCGATCGTGATCGTGCAGCACATGCCGCCGGACTTCACGCGCTCCCTGGCGGAGCGACTGGACACGTTGTGTGGCATTCGGGTCTTCGAGGGGCGCACAGGAGCGCGTGTCAGTCCGGGAACGGCCTGGGTTGCTCCGGGGGACCGCCATATGGAAGTTGCCGGGGTGGAGGATGGGGTGACCCTGGTGACTCGATTTGGGCCGATGGAAAACTCATGCAGGCCCTCGGTTGATGTGTTGTTGAGATCGGTGGTCCAGCATTATGGGCCGGCAACCATGGCCGTGATTTTGACCGGGATGGGTCAGGATGGTCTGGCGGGCTGCCGGGCGGTTGACCGGAAAGGCGGCCGAATTCTGGCCCAAGACGAGGCCACCAGTGTGGTATGGGGTATGCCGGGCCAAGTGGTCAGGGCCGGTTTTGCACAATCCATCCTTCCGGTCGAGGAGATCGGAACCGAGATCGTACGCTGTGTCCGGAGCAGCCGTACATGAGTTTGAGACGAAACCCGGTGAAACATGCGGGTTGAGACATCCGAACTCGCTCAAGCTGATTTCGATTTTGTCCGAGCGCTGGTCAAACAGCATTCCTCGATCAGTCTGGATGACAGCAAGGGCTATCTCATCAGCTCCCGCCTGCTGCCCGTCGCTCGAGGGGAGGGCTTTGAGTCAGTGGCCAAGCTGATCGCCCACCTCCGCTCTCGCGCCCACACAAGGGTCCATACGCAGGTGTTGGAAGCTGTGGCGACGACCGAAACATCGTTTTTTAGGGATTTTCACCCCTATGAGGCCCTTCGGGATCAGGTGATCCCTGATCTCCTCCGCAAGAGACGGGAAACGACCCGTATGCTCAACATCTGGTGTGGCGCTTGCTCCAGCGGTCAGGAGCCCTACAGCGTGGCGATGGTTTTGCGACAGGTCGTCCCCGACATCGACACTTGGACAATCCAGTTGCTTGCGAGCGACTTCTCGGGCGCGATGATTGAGCGGGCTCGGGACGGGATCTTCAAGCAGCTTGAGGTCAATCGGGGCCTACCGGCACACCTGCTGGTCCGAAATTTCGATCAACACGGAGCGTCCTGGTGGATCAAGGAGGAGGTCAAGCGGATGGTGACCTTTTTCCAGCTGAACCTGGACCGGGAGTGGACCTGCATTCCCCAGGTCGACCTTTTGTTTCTCAGAAATGTCTTGATCTACTTCGACGTGGAAACCCGGCGTCGGATTCTCCGAAAGGTCCGGCGGCACCTCAGGCCGGACGGGTTTCTGATCATGGGCGGCGCAGAAACGACCCTGAGCCTGGACGATAGCTTCAAACGCGTCCAGTTCGGCCGGGCGGCGTTCTATCAAACAGGAGAAGGGAGTGGGGCATGAGTCTTTCATCCCGAGATCTTTTCGAGATCCTCGAGCTGATTTGGTCAACGCAGTTGGGGTTGGAACTGGCTGTTGACGGACTGTCCGGCGACATGCCGATGGATCCACCCGAAGGCCTGATGACAGGAACCGTGCAGATCTCCGGAGGGTTTGCAGGAGCCGTGCATCTGATGTGCGGCCGGTCCGTCGTTCGGGCCGCCGCGGCCCGGATGTTCTCGGTGCCGGAGGGTGACCTCGACGATGAGGATCTTCGGGATGCGCTCGGGGAGTTGACCAATATGGTCGGCGGAAACGTCAAGACCCTTCTGCCGGGCTCCGAGTTTCTTTCTCTGCCGACGGTCATTGAGGGATTGGATTACGGTGTTGCTCGCTTGCACAGTGACGTCGTGGCACGGACCCAGGCCACGTACGAGGGCCTGCCGTTGCAGGTGGTCCTCCTGGCAGATCATCGGTGACATCCGGTTCCTAGCCCGACCTTCTCACTGGTTTTCGAAGCGAAAGGCGCAAAACGCAATGAGGTTCGGTGATCTCGCAAGATGAGTGACCGGGAAGATCGCGAGGCTGTGGCCTTTGGATCGGGTCCTACTCCAATGGGTCGGAGGGGGACGGTGATTCCCAGGGAAGGGAATCTTCGGAGGTTGTTGTTTGTGCACCTTTCGGGTTTCGGCCATCCCACGGAAAATCACCGAAAAAGGCACTCATGGGATTGAGGAAGAAACGACGTTGCAACTTCGGGGCCTTATAGTCCCAACTGCAGTCGTCGAGTTTCGTCCCGATTCCGTCCTTCAAGCACTCCGGCGGCTTCTTCTTCATTGGCCTTCGGCCGTTCTGGCCGCGGCGATTTCGGCCAGGAGCTCGTGATCCGGTGACCCTGGAACGGCAACGAACACCGCGTTGAGCCGCTTCTCGGTAGCAATGACGAAGAGGCACGGTTCTCCAGGTGTTCGGCTGCAACAGACTTCACGCGCCGCCAGATGCCGTCCGGCGAGATAGGAGAGGACCGCGGCATGAAATCCAGCCAGGATGGAACAGGAAACGTCGGAGGGCGATGGGAAATATGACGGGAAGGGACTGCTGGTGTGGGTGACGACAATCAGGCCTCGGTCCCGATAGGCCAGGTCTGCTTCGAACGTCCCGAGCCCCAAAATTCCGATCGAACCGGACAGTAATTCCAGCGCGACGTGAGACTCGACCTCTCTGAGAGTCATGCCGAATTGATGCTGGGCGATTTGTTCCACTCTCAAGGCGTGACGGAGGCCCCATTGCTTACCGAACCGCTGCAGAATCTCCTGCTGGCGGTTTCGAAAGGTGCGGGAAAGGAGACTTTCAAAGGCACACAGAAAATCGTCGTTGACAGCCAGCAACCTGTTCGGCCCACCGTCGGTCAGGATGCCCAACAGAGGGTCACGCTCGATTCGGGGTGACAGGGGTGTTTCCTGGGGGCGCACTCGGTTGACAGTCAGAAGGACGTGGCCTTGGACCGGCGAGGCGAAAAAGGACAGTTGGACCGACACCGGGACGTGGCCCATCTCGAAGTCAAAGCGGCGGTACGCTACTCCTGGTCCGCCGGCTGGGGCTGTCGCTTTCTGCATTAAGTCGGTGGCTTCCAGAGCGATGGCGGCTGGGATTACGGCGGTGATGCGCTGGCCCGAAATGCGTTCGGGGTCGATCCGGCTCATCTGTGGGCCGAATGGACCATATTCAAGAATCGTCCCACTGGCCTCCAAAAGGAAACAGCCGAGCGGCAATGCCCTTTCTTTGGACGTCAAGACATGAGAGTCCTCGTCTGAAGACGGAGTGCTGTCGATACCGGAAAGGCCCAAGGTCTCGAACAGTCCCTCACCGATCAACGTCTCCTGCCAAGGGCTGAGGAGATTTGCCAATCGCTTGCGGTCGAACCTCCATGCCAGGGCAGCATCCATTCGATGAAAGAAGGCGGCGCACCATCGCGCGCCTGCCTTGAGTATTCTACCCGGGTCGTGGGCGGAATCGGTGTCAACCAGGATGACGGCGCCTGAGTCCAAGACTTGGAAATGCATCAGGTTCGGCTCTGACTCCATCATCGACTGCCGGACCCCCTCGAGACGATTGGCGAGGAGAGCCGGATCAAGGTAGTTCCCCGTATAAGCGGAAACGATATTGGGGATGGTCAGAGCAAACTCCAGCTGCTGGAGACGGGAGGGTTCGTTGGGATCAAGGTCTGCCGCTTTGGACTCGGCTGCTCGCCCCTCGTCGAGTCGCCGCATTGCCTCCAGGACCAGTTCGGACGGAGCCAGGGAAAACTGAACGTCGACATCGACGTCTCCGAAGTTGGCCTCGAAGGTGCCGGAATCCCACAGAATGATACGGTAGACCGCCTCCTCGGGCGGCATTTTATTGTCGGTCACCGCATTGACCACCATTCCGTCACGCAGCCACACTTGGCCCTTTTCCCCGTTGTGCTGAAAGGATATGGTGCCGCTGCGCCGACCAACCTCGGCGGTTTGCAGGAGATCAGGAACAGAGAGCTGTGAAAGCGATCCGAAGAGCAGCTGCTCGTTCCGGTGCTTCTCGATGGCCAGTTGTGTCGTCAGGGAGACCTCTTCGGGATCGTAAGGGGGGAAGACAACACTGAGAAGGCCCAGTCGCAGGGCTCTGCGCCGCTCGTCCTTGTCGGCACTGGCAACGACGACCAGGGGAATCTGCTCCATCAAGGGGTTTGATTGCAGCAGACGAATCAGGATTGAGTCGCCGCTCTCGAGGTCCCCGAGCGGTGTCAGAATGGCATCGGGCAGCATGAATTGTTGGCCGGTCAATGTGGCATCGGCCTCCGTCTCCGTCGTCATGCTGATCACCTTGAATTCTGATGCCAGCAGGGCCTGACTCAGTTGGGCAGCGACACCCGGCTCTGAGTGGACGACGTAGACCAGTTCATTTCTCATGGCGGGTTGATGAAAATGTTGATTTCGAAATGATCTTCGCCCGCCGCCATCCTACCTCGAATCGACGACCCGTTCGGTTCAGTCGACTGCAAGGGTTCCGGGCAGAATGGAGGTTCGGGCCGGAGGTGGAAGCCCTCGGGTTCGAGCCGAGTGCAGGCGTTGCCTCCGATCAAGTTGATCAGTTCGCAGCCGGCATCGCGGGCGGCATCACCGGCAGGATCAACCTCCACACCAAGCATGCCCTTGGCTGCAATCGAGAACAGGGGATCTCCAAGGTCGACCGTGACGAAGAACTCTCTGTCGCCGACGATTTTCTGTGCAAAACGACGAAATCCATGATTAAGGGCGCCGTCGGAGGGATCAATCCGCTGCAGTTTGACCGGTACGCCGGTCATGCGGGCGACGTGGCGCAGTGTCAATTCGGTAATGGCACGGACGATGGTCGATTCCTCAAGGTGGTTGAAGTCTCCGTCCAGGGTCTTCTGTTCGGTAGCCTCGATGGCATTGAAAGTTCTGAGATGGGTTGCCAGTTCGGTTTCCGCCAGATGCCCTCCTTTGACGAGGGCGCAACCGATCCGGAGCCACTCGGCGGACTGTATTCGGGTGAGTCTTTCGACATCGTTTGCAGCCAGCTTTCCCTCCGAAATACAGAGATCTTCGTGGCTGGAATTCGAGACTCGGAATACTGCGTGGATCTGTTCGGCCTTGGTTTGATCCAATAATCCTTCCCTGACGGCGATGTCCGGCAGCGAACGGTTGGTTCGACGCTGCATCTCGATGGCATCCAGCAGGGCTTCACGGCCAATGACACCGTTCTCCAGAAGATAATGACCGAAAAACATCGAACTCATGATCCAACCCTCGAGTTTTGCGGTTGGTCGTCAAGATTTCGGAGGAATTCGATGAAAGCGTCTCGCGAGAACGGTTTCTGAAGGAAGCTCCTGGCACCGGTGCTCAAGCACTGGTGCACGGCATCCTCTGTGCCCAACGAACTGACCATGACCACACAGGAATCGGGATCCAGGGCGAGAATCTGGGACAGGGTCTCCATTCCGGACTGACCGGGCATGATCAAGTCCAGCAGGACGATGTCCGGGCGGATCTCTCGAAAAACTTCGACCGCTCTGCGACCATCCCGTTCGGATGCGATGACCTTGAACTCCGAGTCCTCAAGGTAGGCCGCGATAATCGTCAGGATAGCTGCGGAATCATCGATGGTCATGACCGTTCGCGGCGTCATGGCGTGTCTCCAGTGAATCTCACGAAGGTGCCTCCGATAGTGTTTCCAGGACCTGAACCTGATCCTGAACCTGTTTCAGGCGAGCACGTAATAGGGTCTTTTCCATGGCCAATCCAGCCTCGATCATCAGCAGCTCCAACGCGTGAACCGGCCCAATCGCCCGGTCGTGCGGGACGTTATCGCCGTAGAACAGCCCTTGAATCAAACCGTCAACGATGATTGGAATGATAACAACCTCTGTCGGTGCCGGTCCACCGAGAAACCGAATGAGTTGGTCGTTCCACCAACTTTTCTTCAGGCGGCCCTGATACGAGTGCATCGTCTCGAAAACCTCCATGAAGACCGAAGGTTCGTTGAGCGGAATGGCCATGCTGCGAATTCTGCGATCAACGGATTCAGTGCTCTCCGATTGTCGGGCAAGCCCGAACTGCCCGATTCCGGTGATCCCCCTGGGAGCCACATGACACAAGACGCCACGATTGACTACTCGCGTGGCGAAGCGGAGGATCATCAGAGTGATCTCTCCGGTGAATGACGGAGACCGAAGCTGAATTTCGACCATCAAAGATCGAAGTTCCGCCAGGCTTTGGGCGATGTCCAGGTCGCTGTCCAGTTCGGCGTTCTGGGTGCCGAATTTGGAGGTGTCGACCATGTAGTCGAGAATGGTCGAAAGCCCTGCCTCTGCCGCCGCCTGTTCGAGATCGGACGATGAATCGGGCTTTTCATCCGCATCCAGGGGGCCTGGAGCGTCGGGTAAAGATTGAACGGCATCGAGTCGCGTCAGAAGGTCAAGGATAAACCCGTCGGTGTTCATGCCCGTCGGCAAATAGACATCCTGTTGAGATTGGTCGTCGTCGGAAGCTGGATCGTGCTCTTCCGGTTTGAAGCTGAAAAATCCGGTATTCGAGTGGAGGAATTCCTTTGTGATAGCCTGGAGGCGTTCCCGAATCAGACGCTCTATCTGCTGCTCGGTGACGGCGCCGTTGGCAACAAGAATGGTGCCGAGCCGGCGATGCTCGGTATCGGCCGCCTGCATATCGAGCGCAGTCCGAAGGGTCGATTCCGAAATCAGGCCTCTCGAAAGCAGATCCTGACCCAAGGATACCCTCGGTGAGCCGTTGGCGGCGTGGATGATCTTCCCCTCCTTGAAGAGGAAAACGCCCTTTTTGTCACCGGCTGACAGGGTCAGACGCCCAGACTTCTGAAAGAGGGACAGCATATGGAAGAGCTCCGTCAAGTTGAGATCTTCAAGCTTTCCAACCAATGCCATGCGTTGCTCCGTCAGTACGTTGAGTGGGGACAATTTTTCCCCGTCGGATGTTGGCGGCACTCCGAACGAAGTCGGGAGCTACCACATTGAACTGACATATGTTAACAGAAACGACCCCCAAGGGCATTGCCGGGTCGGGAATACGACGGTCGGCGCCCGTCGGTTGGTTGGATTGTTGGTAGGAATTTGGTGAGATTTTGGGGTAGGCAATGAATTGGTTAGTACTTTGTGATACGGGGCGCCGCGTCATAGGGTCAAAGAGAATATAAATTCCCTTTCAACCAATTAAGAATATAGCAAAAAGGAGTTTCTTTGTCAAATCCAGAAATTTCCCATGTATTGGCCCTTGAAGATAGCGGTGGTGGTGGGATCGTAACTGGACCAATCCACGGGAAATTTCTGGAGAATGCGCTTCGCGCAGGGGTGTTTCAACCCGGAGAAGCCGGAACCAAAAAGCGCTTGCCAAGGCCCACCGGATGGCTATCACCTTGGCCGCTTGCAAAAAACCAAAAAATAGGCACAAAAAAGAAGAAGGATGTAGGGTGGGCCTTGGCCCACCAATGGAGGCGCCCGATGGTGGGCCAAGGCCCACCCTACGGCTTGGGCGCATACAATAATCGCTCAGATAATCTTATCCGGCGAGGAAGAGAATGAAAGGGCGAAGGCTGTCTCCGCCCGATTATCACTGAATTTTGCAAGCGGCCAAGCTGACAGCCACGTACCCTTCGTTTTCGCTTCGTCTTTCGAAGCGAACCAAGGGTATTGCTACAGCCCCCCCACCATCAGCTTCGCCAACAGGCCGGTGAACCGGGCGGGATTGGGCAGTTCCGAACCCTCGGCCAACAGGGAGTATCCGAACAGGAGGTCAGCTGCATCGGCGACGGCCGGGTCGTCGTGATCGGCGTCGAAATGGGCCGCCAATTTTGTGATGACCTCGTGTTCGCCGTTGAGTTCCAGGATTCTCTTGGAACGAGGGGCCTGCTGCCGGGTGTGTCGCAGGAGGCGTTCCAGTTGCGGACTCATGTCGTATTCTCCACCGACCAGGCAGGCGGGCGATGTGGTCAAGCGGGAGGACAGACGAACCTCTTTGACATGCTCGTCGAGATGTTTTTTGATCGCTTCCATCAGGTCCTTGAGACCTTCTGCCTTCTCCTCCAAACCTTTGCGGGCCTCTTCCCTCTCCTCGGCATCTCCCAGCTCGGCCGCCCCCTTGGCGGCAGACTTGAGGGGCTTCTCGTCGTATACCGTCAGGAACTGAACCAACAACTCGTCCACGGGGTCGTCGAGATAGAGGACCTCGTATTTGCGGGCCTTGAAAGCCTCGAGGTGGGGGGAATTTTCGATCACCGCCCTGGAGTCGCCGGTCAGGTAATAAATCGCGTCCTGGGAGGGTTTCATGCGGGAGACGTATTCGGTCAAAGACGTCAGCGTCTCCGGGTCGGCGGAGGACTTGAACAGCAGGAGGCTTTGCAACTGCTCGGAGTATTCGGGACCTCCGGTGAAGCCCTCCTTGAGGACCGGCCCGAATGATGTCCAGAATTTCAGATACTCCTCGGCTTCGCCTGCTTTCATCTTGTCCAGAGTCTTAAGAATTCTGGAGGTCAAGAAGCGACGGATGTGGGTGATGTGTCGATCCTGCTGGAGCGTCTCTCGGGAGATGTTGAGCGGGAGCTCGGCGGAATCGACGACACCTCGCACGAAACGCAGCCAGGGCGGCAGCACGTCCTCACAGCTTTCCGTGATCATCACGGACTTGGCATAGAGCTGCAGTCCCCACGTCGGCGTGCCCATCCCGAGGTCCAGAGGTGGGTTCGAGGGGATGAACAGGAGCGCCCGGTACTCGATGCGGCCTTCGGCTCGTAGAACCACGGTCTTCAACGGCGCCGTCCAGTCGTGGGCTATGTGGCGATAGAAGTCGGCGTACTCCTCGTCGTTGACCTCGGATTGCGGTCGGGTCCAGATCGGCTTCATCGCGTTGAGAGTGCGATCCTCGATGACGGTAGTGGGTTTGGTATCCGGCTTGATATTGCCGTCGTCGTCCCGTTCGTACTCCTCCCGCTCGACGGGGCAGACGACGGGGTAGTTGATGAAATCCGAATAGCGTTTGACGATCCTCTCGAGGATGTGACAATCGGCGTAGTCGTGAACTCCGGCTTCCTCATCGACCGGTTTGAGGTGCAGGGTGATCGAGGTTCCGCACCGCTTGGGCTTGGCCACGGAGACGTCGAATCGTCCCTCCCCCACGGACTCCCAGAAAGTGCCGCCCTCTTCGCCGGCCTTGCGGGTGATGACCGAGACCTTGTCGGCCACCATGAAGACCGAGTAGAAACCTACGCCGAACTGGCCGATCAAGGAAGACAAGACCTCGCGATCACCGTTGTCCACGGCCTTTTGGAGAAGCTCCCGGGTGCCGGATTGTGCGATCGTCCCGAGGTTGAGAATCACTTCCTCACGAGTCATGCCGATGCCGGTGTCGTGAATCGTCAGGGTCCGAGCTTTTGCGTTGGGTTCGATCCGGATTTCGTTGACGTGGTCGTCCGGGACGATCTCGGGGTTGGTGACGCGCTCGAAGCGAAGGCGGTCAAGAGCGTCGGATGCGTTGGAAATCAGCTCCCTGAGGAAGATGTCCTTGGTCGTATAGAGAGAGTTGATGACAATGCTGAGCAGCCTGGCTGTTTCGGCCTGAAATTCAAAGGTCTCGGTCGTCGGGGTCATGGCGCCTCCTGATGGATTCTCTGCCTCACTATGCGAGGGGTGTGAAATGTACGCAATATGAGCGCTCAAGGCAAGCGTTACACTAGCCCCCATGCCGTGGCCCGAGATTCTCGCCGTCGTCTTTCCGACCCCCTGGCATTTCCTGGTGGCGTGTGTCGCTTTGTTCGTGGCGGAGTTGGTCTATGTGCTTCTGGGGTTTGGGTCCGGACTGATTGCCGTTGGAACGCTCGCCCTCGTCCTGCCGGAGATCAGGGATGTCGTCGTGTTGGTCCTTCTCATCAACCTGCCGGCCGAGGTCTTCGTCGTGTGGACCTCGAGACGGGAGATTCGGAGGCGAGGAGTTCTTCTCCTGGCGATCGGAATTGTTGTCGGCATCCCGGTCGGGGCCTGGATCTTGAGCTTTGGGGAACCGATTTTCTTGTTGGGCATTCTGGGGCTGGTGCTGGTTGCTATCGGCGGTGTTTTTCTCGCTCTTCCCAACGGCGCCGGCGTGCGGATGCCCTCGGTCGTCGGGCCGATCGCCGGACTGATTTCGGGGCTTCTGACCGGCCTTTTCGGGACCGGTGGGCCGCCGTTGGTGCTGTTCTTCAGGATTCAGGGACTGACAAAGGCCGCTTTCAGAGGCAATCTGATGGTGCTGTTTTTGATGATGGGCGTCATAAGGTTACCGTCCTACATCGCTCTCGGCCTGATCACTCCGGTTCGGCTGGTTGCCGGAGCTGCCGTGTTGCCGGCGGTATTGGCTGGAGGTGTCGTCGGCCATCTGATCCATCTCGACCTATCCGAAAAAACCTTTCGTCGCATTGTCAGTGCCGCTCTGGTCGTCCTCGGCCTGCTGCTCTTGGTGCGGTGACAACCCCGGCGAAGCCGAAACCAAAGAGTTCTGCCTTCGAGGCAAGCTAGCCGCCAAGTCTATCGGCAGATTCACCACAGAGACACAGAGTACACAGAGAAGAAAACACAGAGGAGAGTCCCGACGGGGTTGTCAGCCCCGCCCGGTACGCGGACTTCGTCCGCCTATGGCAGAAGAGAAACGAGCTCCAAAAACCAGTTCTTGTCACCCGTCTCTCTTCTGCCCCAGCACGCTTCGCGTGCAACCGGCCTCTGGGGCACGTCATCTGAAACGGACCTTGCGGACGTCGGATTGGTTCGCCCAAGCGGGCGAAGCCTGCGCGCTGAAGGCCTGTACTTCGATGGGACGCTTTGCGTCCAGGGCGATGGGCAGGCCTTCTGCTCAAGGCCGCGAAGCGGGTGGGCGAATGCCGGGAGCGACCTCAGATTGCACTCTGTGTTCCTCTGTGTCCTCTGTGTCTCTGTGGTTAATCTGCCTCGTTTTTTCGAACGTGCCGGAGGATAAGTCGCCAATCAGTGTCTCTGGTTCTTGACATCGGTGGTCTTATGCCCACAATGAGGTGATGGTCAAAGACGAAAAGGTACGTGGCCGGGGTCGCCCAAAGATGCGACGGAGGGTGCGGAGCCTTCCACCCGCAGGGCGTTTCGAGCCTGTTGGTGTTTCGGTGGGCCCTGGGCGGGAGGTCGAACTCAGTCTGGACGAGATCGAGGCCCTCCGTCTGGCGGATCTCGAGGCGATCTACCATGAGGAGGCGGCCAGGGCGATGGGTGTTTCCCGTTCAACCTACGGTCGCGTGCTGGAATCGGCCCGCCACAAGGTAGCTTTGGCGCTGTGGGGGGGAGTCGCGCTGGTGATTGACGGAGGAACCGTCGAAGTGCGGGACGACGAGCAGGTCGGGGGTGGACGGGGCCTTGGACGGGGCATGGGTCGGCGTGGAAGGGGCTGCAGCTCACCCTCTGACGGGAAGGGCGAACGGGGAGGGAACAGGGAAGAGGGCGGCCTTGGCTTCGGAGCTCATGGGACCTGTATTTGCCCGCGGTGTGGTCTGACCCAGGAACATAGGCCGGGACGTCCCTGCAAGCGTGAACGGTGCCCTGGCTGCGGCGTAGCACTGCTGAGAGAGGGTGGAGAACACCACCGGGCGGCGCTGGAGAGTCAGGCGAAGAAGAAGGGTTAACCCGGCGGAGCCGGAACCAAGAAGTGACGTTCCCCCTGCGAAGCAGTCATGCCAATGGTGGTGCAAGCGCCGGCTGAGAGCTGAGAGCCGATAGCTGACAGCCACTGATCCTCAAGACAACTTCAATCTTCGAAGTTGTTCGTGGATCAGTGACTAAATCGGCTTCGGTGGATAGCCCGTGATGTCCTGGATTTTCCGATAGAGCGGCTTGAGGCGGTCGTACATTTTGAGGTAGACCTCTCGATAGAGGGCATCGTAGAGGCGCTGGCTCACCGGATCAGGTTCGAAGACCTGACCCGTCCGGGTCATTGCGGCGACGGCCGTCGGGAAGTCCCGATGGAGTCCCAGGGCGACCGCGGCGTTGATCGCCGCCCCGAGCCCGGAGGCCTCATAGACGTGTGGCCTGCCGGCCGGCAGGCCGAAAATGTCGGCGGTCAACTGCATGGCGGCGTCGCTCTGGGATCCACCCCCTGCCACCCGGAGGTCCGTCATCGGTACTCTGCTGCGCCGCGCGGTGCGTTCGGCTCCCTCCCGCAGACCGTAGGCCAGACCTTCGAGAATAGAGCGATAGAGATGGCCCCGTGTGTGAACATCCCCAAAACCGATGACGGCGCCTTTGGCTTCGGGTCCGGGCACCTTGACGCCGGGTGACCAGTAGGGCTGCAGCATCAGGCCCATCGAACCTGCGGGTACGGCCTCGACCAACTCGTCGAACAGGGCTTCGGCCTCGATGCCGCGGTCTGCCGCCAGTCGCCTCTCACGGAGGCCGAACTCCCGTTTGAACCAGGAAACCATCCAGTAGCCACGGAAGATCTGGACCTCCATCAAATGAGCATTGGGCACGGCTGCCGGGTAGGGAGGCAGAAAGGGGAGGGGCTCGACATAGCGGCTGTGGGTCGTGTTGACCGTTGCCGTCGTACCGTAGCTCAAACAGCCGATGGACGGCTCCAGACACCCGGAGCCCAGAACCTCACAGGCCTTGTCAGCGGCGGCTGCCACGACGGGAAGACCGGCCGGGAGGCCCATTTTTTCGGCCGCCGCCGCCACCAGTTCGCCGAGAATCGACCCAGGAGGATAAAGGTCCGGCAGCATGTCCCGGTCGATGCCCAAAGCATTCCACTTCCAGTCCCTGTGAGAGGCCCACCGGAGTTTCTTGTAGTCAAACGGGACATAGCCGACCTGTGATCCGACGGAGTCGGCGAAAAGGCCGGTCAATCGATGGTTGAGGAAGCCCGAGAGGAAGAGAAATTTATGGGTCGTCGCCCAGATTTCCGGTTGATGCCGCCTCAGCCAGTTCGATTCGGCCTCCGCCTGAAAGTAGCGAATGGTCTCGGCCATGCGGACCGTACGGAAGGCCAGACCCAACAATCCGCCGACTGGCGCCAGGCCCTCGGTTCGGCGTTGGTCCAGCCAGACGATCGCGGGGCGCAAGGGCCGACCCTGGCTATCGACACACACCATCGTCGCTCGCTGGGTGGTGACCGTGACACCGGCAACCGCTTCGGGCCCAACCGGTGAATCCTCCCAAAGACGGCGACACGCGGCGCAGACCGTCAGCCAGGAGTCCTCGGCGTCGCGCTCGGCCCAGCCTGGCTGTGGGGAGTTGTAGGGTTCGATCTCGATACGAGTCTTTGATACCAGGCGCCCCTCGAGGTCAAAGAGGAGGGCTCGCACGCTCTGTGTCCCGTGATCGAGAGCCAGCAGGTGGTCGGCTTGGGCCATGGATCAGTTGTACCTCAGTTGCCGTCAGCTGTCAGCTTAGCTGCTTGAAAGAACGAGGGAATAGCCACAAAAAGGCACGAAAAAGCACGAAGAAGAGAGGCAAAAGGCCCGCTGGGACGGCATGTGGAAGCGCGGGGCTCCTGCCCCGCATCGTGAACGTCGGAATTTTGCAGGGAGCTAATTTATCAGCCCGTCGGCATTGTTTCGAGCCTGAGGTGGTGGGTGGTCAATCTCATCGGCCCGAAAGCACCGATTTCTCCCTCTGTTCCACAGTATTCGACCCCCCTGAAGGGCCATCGACCCGACCGTCAGGGGGAGCCAGACCCAGAGAATCTCGGATCGAATGACTGAGCCGACGACAGCGAAAAAAGTGCCGGGGCTGAATGGAGAGACCAGGATCGGTCGAAACGGAAAGAAAAAACGTCCACCGTCGAAGGGCATCAGGAAGCCGACCCCGAGTCCCCCGTTGGTCACCATGTCGAGAAGTCCGTGGGAGGCGGCGGCTGCTCCAGCGGCCAGCGCCGTGATCCAGAACGATCGGGCGCCGTTGCGGTCAGCTCTGAGGATCAGAGCGCCAACGATGCCCAGTACCGCTGCGAAGGCCAGTGAATGGCTGATGCCCCTGTGGCCCAGGGGGTGGCCGTAGGGGATGCCCAGGAAGAAAACTCCGAAATCCAAATCCGGGACAGCGGCCAGACAGCCGAAGACCAACGCGTATCGAAGAAGGCCCCCTTTGCTTTTAGGGGCGACCTGAGAAAATGCTGCGCCGGCGACGAAGTGGGTCAGGGGTGTCGGCATGGAGAGATTATACGAGTCAATTGTGGCCGGAAGATGGCTCAGGGCCCGCGATCAGGTGCGAATTTGCTCTCATCCCTTCTTCGGACGCTGATTGAATTTGAGGACCCGTTTGCGAATACGAATGGTCGCGGGTGTCACCTCGACCAACTCGTCTGAGTCAATCCACTCTAGTGCCAGGTCCAGGGTCATGCGCCGGGGCGGGGCCAGGCGCAGAGCCTCGTCGGCGCCGGAAGAACGCATGTTGGT
>DAOWGJ010000026.1 GCA_030637505.1 Holophagae bacterium | reverse complement strand
GTTGACGGTATTGAGTGGCGGTTGGGGGCTGCACATCCGCGCGCCCTGAAGGACGCGCCTACACTGAACTCTCTGAACCATAATGACTTCGAATCTGTAGGCGGGTCCTTCAGGGCCCGCAATCAGTCTCGTTTTGATGCAATTCTCTGCCAACCTGAACGAACAGGCTAGGTATGAACGCCTCTATTTCCACGGGTCCCTGTCACCTCCGGTGAGCGACGTTAGACCTGAACCCTTAATCAGTTTCTAGTTTCTGATTGCTGGTTTTCATCCTTCCGCATTCACCCTTCACACTTCACACTTCACACTTCAACTCCCCCACCTCAATCACTTCCAGCTCTCCCAGGATCGGGGGGTGCTCTCGAGGATCGACCACCAACGCCGGCCGATGTTCGATATCAAGCCGGTAGTTGTGGTCGTCGAGGGTTCTGACCGGCTCGCCCAAGGGATCAAAGACGTAGTTTCCGGCGCCGGAGAAATCCTCGCCCGACCACACCGATCCCGCCACGCAACACCCGGCCACCCAGACGGCGTTCTCGATCGCACGGGCTCGAAGCAGGGTCTGCCAAACGTGGTCACGCCGCCACGGCCACCAACCGGGGATGACCAAAAGGTCACTTCGTGCCTCCAGGGCCAGGGCACGGGCCTGCTCCGGATATCGAAGGTCGTTGCAAACCATGAAGCCGATCCTTAATCCCTTCCAGTCAAGGGCGACAAACCGGCCTCCGGGCGACCAGAGCTCACCCTCCCGGTTGGGGTGGAAGAGGTGGATCTTGTCGTAGGAGGCTACCTGCTCACCACCGAGCCACACCGTCAGTCGGTTTCGGCCCCCTTCGGAGATCGTCCCGAAAACGCAGAGCACTTCTGGGAAAGACCGAGAGGCCGTGGCGAATACCTCCCGAGCCACGGCGGCACCGACCTCACGTCGATACCCCGTCAGGCACAGTTCGGGAAGGACGGCGATCGCCGCACCATCCATGGCCGCCCGACAGACCTCCTCCTTGACCCGTTTGAGATTGGTTTCAACATCGAGGCAGACCCATCGTGAGAGAAAAATCCTCATGGATCCATTATCCACTAGTTCGACCTCCGGCGGCGATGGCGCCTTTCGAATCAGTTCGACGGTCTGCGCCCAAGATCGGCGATAATAGCCCCCATGATTTGGAGGAACCGATGAAGCTCAACCCTGTCGTCCCTCTCATATTTGGTCTACTGATCGCCGCAAGCATGCCCGCGCCGGCCGGCCGGCTGCCGAATGCACTTCAGAAACTTGAAGAGCTCGCCCCGGCATTGCGAGGCGCGGCAACTGCCACCCGGCGGCGCGTTCTCGAGGATTTCGCCAAAGACCTCGACGGAACGGTCGTTCGATTCACCGGCACCATCTGGACACTTAGTACCGTCGACCTCAATCAAAGCGGAGGCGATGGACCTGATGTCAGATCGGCCTTCTTCACGTGGGAGTATCAGGGCATCCTTGTCAGAGGCGACCAACCTCCCGAAGAAATACCAACCGGGCGGGCCAAGAATCGTCTCGGGGGCGCCGACCAGGCCACACTGATCATCATTCGGTCGGGGAAATACCAACTCTATGCTTTGACGGCATCTCCGGAGATCGTCGACGGCCTGAGACAGGGAGATACCATCACGGTTGAGGCCCAGATCACCGGCCTCCGGGAGGAATCACTCCTGGGCTTCGTCACGACCATCCGGGACGCGGAAGTGGAGGCCCGATGTCCCAATGGTCATCAACTTCCGGCCAGCCACGACTTTCTTTTCTGTCCCTACTGTGGTGAAGCTCTGGAATAAATAACGGGCCGGCAAATGCCGGCCCGCTGCTTCTGATAGCTGATAGCTAGGAACCGACGCCAGGCCGAAGGCCTACCGAGCCGCCAGGCTCGGGCCCGCAAAGCGGGCGGCGTGGGCTAAGAGCTATTCTAAAACGGCGGATAGAAGGTCTCAAAAATCTCTTCCGTCGTCGGAGGGGTGTTGTCACCCAGGGTCTGTTCTCTCAATTCGAGGATGCGATCGGTCAGGGAGGGCTGCTGTGTGTTGTAAAGAACACCCTGCGTAATGACGCCCTCCTCTCGCGTGTAGTAGATCGCCGCGCGACGCGAGGTCGCATCATGATCCTCGGGCAAGTTCCGGAGTTTCTCTTTCATTACCTTGAACTGGTCGTCACCCCTGAAGGTGACGCAGGGCGACATGACATTGAGGAATGAGAAACCATGGTGGCTGATCGCCTCGGTCATCAACGGCACCAAGACCTTCATGTCGCCGGCGAAACCCCGCCCGACCCACGTGGCCCCAGTCGAAATCGCCAACTCACAGGGGTCCAGCGTCGCTTCGGGGTTGCCGTAGAAGGTCGACTTGGTCTTGTCTCCCGTCGGCGTCGTCGGCGCCACCTGACCCTTGGTCAGACCGTAGATCTCGTTGTGCATCAAGATATATGTGATATCCATATTACGGCGACACGAATGGATGAAGTGGTTACCCCCGATCGCCATGCCGTCCCCGTCGCCGCCAACGGTGATCACCGTCAGCTCCGGGCGTGCGGACTTGATACCGGTGGCCAACGTCAAGGCCCGTCCGTGAACGGAATTGAACCCGTAGGTATTAACATAGCCCGGCAACCGTGACGAACATCCGATGCCGGACATGATGACGGTGTTCCAGGGCTCGATCTGGAGTTTGGCCAAGGATCGATAGAGGGCGTTGAGCACCCCATAGTCGCCGCATCCGGGGCACCACACCGGTTTGGCATCGGTTTTGTAATCACCAGGTTTCAGTTGAATCATCTCGACGGCGCTCATACCAACACCTCCCGGCGGCAGGCGCTCAACTCGAGCACCCTTTCAATCTTCTGTTCGACCTCCGCCACGGTCAGGTTCTTGCCACCGGAACGTTTGAATACGAAGGTATCCGACGGGAGGTCCAGGAAGGTTTTCAGATACTTGTAGAACTGGGCGGAGTAACTGATCTCGACGACAACGACGTTCTTGACCGTCTTGAGGTATTCCTCGAACTCGCGACGGGGAAATGGATAGAGGACCTGGGGCACAAAGGCCGAAACCTTCTGCCCGTTGGCCTCCGCACGCATGACCGCTTCCTTGACGGGACCCTTGGAGGAGCCCCAGCACAGGATGCCGACATCAGCTTTTTCCGAACCGTATTTTCGGACGTAACTGTATTTGCTGCGAACGTCACGCAGCTTGCGGTATCGCTTCTCGTTCATTTTCTCGTGGACGAGATACATCGAGGTCGGACGCCCGTCCTCGGTATGTTCCAGTCCGTTGGTCTGGTACTGGCCGTTTTTGATGCCCGGCCATGTCATCGGAGAAATGCCCGTCGGAGTGTCGGCATATCTCTTGTAGTCGCCCTCGGCAAGCTCCTCGTCGGTCGGACGAATCCGGTCGACGACCTCATGTTTGAGGCTCCACGGCGACATGGTCTCCCGGCGCTGGGCAATGAACTGGTCGGACAAAACGATGACCGGCATCTGCGACTCTTCAGCGATATTGAACGCCGCCACGGTGGCGTGGAAGCAGTCTTCAACGTCCGCCGGCGCCAAAACGACGCGCGGTGCATCTCCGTGGGATCCCCAGAGCGCCTGCCACAGATCCGACTGCTCGGACTTGGTCGGCAAGCCGGTCGAGGGACCGCCCCGCTGCACGTCGATGATAACCACGGGGATCTCGGCCATCGAGGCAAGACCCAGCATCTCGGTCATCAGTGCCAGACCCGGGCCCGATGTCGCGGTCATCGATTTCACTCCGGCGAACGAACCGCCGATGATCGCTCCCATCGCGGCCAGCTCGTCTTCGGTCTGAATAATCGATCCACCGACCTTGGGCATCCACTCCGACAGAAAGTGTAAAACCTCGGACGATGGCGTGATCGGGTAACCGGCAAAGAAACGGCAGCCCGCATGCAGAGCACCGACCGCCGACGCATCGTTGCCCGACATCAGCAGACGGGCCTCACCCGGCTCATACTCCAGGTAATAGTCGGTAACCCGATCCTTGATCCCCGTACCCCACTCGATACCGGCCTTGTACCCCTTGAGGTTGGCCTCGAGGACCGCGGCCTTCTTCTTGGAGAACTTGTAGATGATGGCCTTCTCGATCAGGGCTTGGGGCACACCGAATGCCTCACTGAGAATACCCAGAGTGACGATATTCTTCGCCAATGTGGTCCCGGCAGCCTCTTTGGCCAGGGCGATGAAGGGCACCGGAATCCAGCGCGCCTTCTCGCCGAGGCTCAGGCCTACGTCTTTTATGGGCGTCGTGTCGGACTCTTCATAGAGGATCACGGCATCCTGGGCAACAACCAACTCACCCTGAAACCTCAGGAAATCCTGCCAGTTGAAGACGACGACCACCTCAACCTCGTCACCCTGTGTGTAAATAGGCTGGTTACTCAACCGCACGGTGCAGGACGACTCGCCGCCGCGAATCTGAGGACCATAAGCCTCGACCGTCATGACATCGAGACCGTCCTTGGCCCCAGCCTGCGCCATCATCTCTCCCATGGTGACGACCCCGTCACCACCGGAACCAAACATTGCCAATACCAAATCGCCCGTGGGCATAATGGAGAACCTCCCTCGACGAGCTTCAGCTCGCTGACCGCGTATTGTGAACCTCGAGAGTCGAATTGTCTAGAACTGAATCAAAATTCATCGTGAGACCTATTTTCAATTCCCTGAACCCTGCTCCTTGACGGCAAGCACTCTGAAGTCACGAGGCCCGTGCAGCAACTCGTCCAGGCGAGACTCCAACCGATCGATGCGGTGGTCGTTTGCCCCATCAGCGTGCGAGGTGCCACCCGCCGCCAGGTGCTGATCTTCAGGGAAGGGATGCAGATACTCGATGTTCCCAACGCTCAGCCCTGAAGCCTCGAGGAAAAGGCTCAGCGTCTCGGGCAACAAGGGTCTGACATGAGTCGGATCCTGCCAAAACAACGACGCCCCGACCCTGAGGTTGTGTGGGTTGGGGCACTCAGCCACCAGGACGCCCCCGGGACAAAGGACCCGCCGGCACTGGTTGAGAACCTCGGACAGCAGAGCGCCGGAGAAATGCTCGAAGAGGTGGAAGGCCGTTACCGCACCGACCGACCCACCTTCACAGGCCTCCAGAGCATCGAGAACATCGGCATGGTCTACTTCAAGACCCCGCCGAACAGCCCCCTGGACCAGGGCAGCGTCGGACTCGATGCCCCGGGCTTCGATTCCGGCCTCTCTCAACAGCAACAGGAGTTCTCCCCGGCCGCACCCCAGATCCAGCACTGGAGCATGCTCCTCGATCATTGGAAGCACGCTTTCCATCCGGTGGCTGATCTCGGCCTCGGCACCACGGAATGCCTGGACCAGAAGCGGCTGAATCTTCGCAAGTCCGTGGGCCAGGTCGCGCTCCACCTCGCTGGACTCAGCGACGGGCAGAGGTTCGGACGCCAGCATCCGCTCGACCAGCGAGGCCGTTTCCTCAAGTTCAAGAGCCAGGCGCTCAAAAAGGGCGTTCCACCGACCCTCTGCCGAGGGAATCAGGCCATCCCGAAGCCTGAGGACCTCACCTGTGGCCTCATTCAGCCCTGCTTCCATGTGATCGATTCTCTGATCGAAGGCCGACAATCTGACGGTGTTGATCGACTCCAAAACCTCCTGGAGCGTTCTCAAGGTTCCTTCCGAAGAATCCTGGCGGCGACCGGATTCACCCAAGGCCTCCCCCAAAGCATCCAGACGACTTTCAACAGCATCCAGCCGGAGTTCGTCTCGATCCAGCCGCTCTTGCCTCTCCCGAAGCTGATCAATCTCCCGAGCCAAACGCCACGGCAACATTGCGGCAAGGGCCCTCATCACGCCATGATGAGAGCCCTCTGCGTTACGCTCTGTGCTGCGCCTCTCCCGGCCGCTGCCGGACATGACAGCCTACTCGGCAACCGGTTCTTCGGCCTCAGCCTCCTCGGCCGGGCCACCGTCGGGTTCTTCGACAGCCGCCGCTTCGGCCTCCTCCACCGTGCCTCCAGGCCTGACGACATGGATAGGAATGGTCACGTCGATGTCGCGGTGAATTCTGACGACGGCCTCAAAACTGCCCAGTTCCTTGATGACCTCATCGAGGTGCACCCGGCGCTTGTCAATGTCGAACCCCTTTTCGGCAAGCTCACGGCCGATGTCCGCCGCCGTCACCGAACCGAAGAGCACGTTTTTCTCGCCGGCGCGGCGTTCGAAGAGCAGTTCAGTGCCCTTCATCGAAGCCTGGACGGCCTCGGCGGCCGTGCGCCGGCCGAGGTCCATTTCCCGCCAACGGTCTTGCTGCTGGTCGAACAATCGACGATTCCCCGGAGTGTCGAGATACGCCAGCCCGTGGGGCAACAGGTAGTTTCGTGCGTACCCGGGTTTGACTTCGACGCAGGCGCCTCGCTCTCCCAGGTGTTCAACATGGTCGTTCAAAATCACTTTCATTCCATTCCTCCGTCTTCGTTCAACTGGGGCCTCAAAGGGCGAAAGGCATCCACCAGACCCAATAGGGCGACAACCGCCGGAAGCGGCATCTGGAGGGCCAGGATCGCCACACCCCAGCGCACGAGCCACCCGCGCCCAATCCAGCGCGCAAGATGGGCCCGAATAATAGCCAAACCGTGTACGAAATACAATGCCAATACCGGCAGCAATAAATTGAGAGCCACCCACCGGAAGGTACCCCCAAGGACCACCGCACCCAGGCCGGACAGTGCAAAGACCACCGGAAGCCACTCATCCGACCGGTAGCTCTCGAAAGGACCGATTGGCACGTCAAAGCCCAACATCGGCAGCCGGGGACGAATCCAGAAGAGGATCGCCACCAGGTAGAACACCAGCATACTGGGCAAGGTCCAGGCGACGAACCCCGGGACCTGGTCCATGGCCCGCTGCACCTCGCCTCGTCCAACACCCATCGATGTGTAGAATTCGCCCGCATCCTGCGCCGCCGATCGGGCCCATTCGGCAACTATGTCAACAGGGCCCTGGGGCAGCGTAGCCACCACGGCGACTGTGACCAACACCAGAGCGAAGGCCAACACCGTAACGGCCACCCAGCGGCCTTCCGGCCATCCCGATCTGGCCCAGGCAACGACACTGACGGTCGGCAAGACGGCAACCAAAAGGTAGGCCGCAAGCACCGAAAGCGCCACCACACCCCCACCGGCTGAGGCTGCCGCCACCAAAATAACGACCACCGGCCCCCAGACCAGGGCAGATCCACCCCGTTCTGCCTCGAACCTCAGAATCGGGATGGCCGCCAACGGGGCAACGATCAGTGCGATCGGACCCAGCAAGACGAAACTCCCGGCAAGGAACAACGACACAAGGCCCGACGCGACCGGACCCAGTGAGGGCGGACGGGCGGGCTCCTGAGCCGAAGACCTCTGTTCGACGTGTGAATCCTTCATCAACTCTCTCACACCAGACACCACCTGAAAACCGGCGATGAAAGAACCCGCGTCGGCTTCAGACCGGCGCGGGACCGATGGTGATGCGCGTGCCCTAGTGACCCGTATAGGGCAACAGAGCCATGTGACGGGCTCGCTTGATGGCCCGGGACAGCTTGCGCTGGAATGCAGGCCGAGTTCCCGTTACTCTGCGGGGCAGGATCTTCCCGTTGGTGGGTGTGTATTCCCGCAGGAGTTCGATGTCCTTGTAGTCAATGTAGTTAATCTTCTCCACCGTGAAACGGCAGACCCTGACCCGACGACGAAAACGCTTTCTTCCTTGACGCATGATCCCCCCTCAGCTCTCGGTCTCGGCGTCTTGTTCGGCCTGCTCGATCTTGGCCTCGGCCTTGGCAGCCTTCTTGGCGGCCTTGGCCTGCAACTTGGCGTCCATCTTCCGCTTACGCCGAAGCTCACGGTCCAGGTTGAGAATCAGAGAACGCAGCACCGCGTCGCTGGTCCGGAGTTCGAAGTTGAGGTCGGTCATGACCTCACCGCCGGACTCGAATTTCCAGAAATGGTACACGCCATAGTTCTTCTTGTTGATGGGATAAGCCAGCTGACGTCGTCCTCGTGCGTCCTTTTCCACCACCGATCCCTCGGCATCGATGATGATTTTTTCCAGACGTTCGAGGGCTACCGTCTCAGCCTCAGGCGGAAGTTCGGGATCGATGATGATCCCCAGCTCATACAGTGCCATTGTGCCTCCTCATGGCCTTATGGCTCCGGACCCTATCCGGAGCAAGGAGTATTCTCCCGGAGTAACCGGGGAACAGGCATTGTAGTCAATAACGATTGAAAAGCAAGTGTACAATGCACCAGCCCGGTAGGAAAAGCCGGTGCGGGAGGCCCCATGACCGAGATTGTCCCCCAGCCAGCGATGCGGGAAGCTGTGGACTCCCATGAGTGGGAACGCGTTGAGGAATTCTGGCTTGAGGCTCTCGGTAAGCAGCCGATCCCGACCCTCGAACTCCTCGGGATCCGTCGCTTGATGTGGAAGGCCGGCAGGAAGAACCAGGCCAGGACTCTTTTGGAGTTGCTGGCGGAGACCCTTGAGGCCTCGAACGACGCCCAAGGCGCCCTCGCAGCCCTGCGCGAGCTGATCCGGTTGGCCGATACTGCCGACCCCGAGCGAGTGAACCGGCTCCTCCGGGCATTCTCCACTGTCCGGCGGGAGAGTCCTTCCCTGGATGCCATCATTGATCATTACGCACCGGCGGAATCACGCCACCCATTGGAGGCATTGGAAACGATGGAAACCTGGCTCAATCACGACGTTGGAACTGTCGTCGAGGTCCAAGGTCAAGGCGTGGGCCGAGTGACCGAGATCAACCTCGAACTGGAAAACCTCAAGGTCGACGTCGGCGGACGGCGACCGGTGTCCATCCCCTTCGGAGCGGTCACCCGATACGTCCGGGTCCTCGCTGAAGGCTCGTTCCTCCATCTCAAGGTCGAGGACCAAGAGGCCTTGAGCACCGCAGTCACGAACAATCCCGGCGGCAGTCTGGTCCACATCCTCGAAGGGATGGGCGATCCGGCCGATGTCGCATCGATCAAGAACGCCCTGGACGGCCTACTGGCGCCGTCCGGTTGGACCTCGTGGTGGACCAAGGCCCGGAAGAATCCGCGGATACTCTCTTCCGGGACTGGTTCCAGGCTCCGCTACTTTGTGACCGGCTCCGCCGAGGACGCTGCCGAAGCACTGCTGGAGAACATCAAATCGGCCGGTCCGAGAGAACGCCTCAAAGCCGCCCGCAACCTTGGCCAACGCGGTCAGGCAGAGGCGGCCCAGGCCGCTGAACTGTTGACCCAGGGCCTCGATGCTCTGATTGGAAACGATCCAGGCCTGGCCTGGGAGACCGCCGACCTCCTGTCATCCCTCCCCGGTGGCGCCGAGGCCGCCACACGGTGTCATTCGGAGCTGGCGCAGTCCGGCCTGCCCCTCCAGGTACTCTTGGGCATCAAGGAGCGAGCGTCCCGACAGGGCGCCCTGGAGCAATTCCGCAAGACGCGAACTGAAGAGTGGCCCGAGATTTGGGCCGAGTGGCTCCTCCACGAAAAGAGCTCACCGATGCTGGACCATATCGTCCGGCACCTGGACCAAGCCGGGGCTTCAGATGTCCTGGATGCGGCGCTTGAGACCACCTTTCGGAATCACCTTAAACACCCAGCCCAGTTTGTTTGGGCCACCGAGGGCATGACCGAGGCCGATGCACCCGAAGTACTCAGGCGCCGTCTCAGACCGTCCCTGCTGGAGAAGATTCCCGACATCCTTTCCCGGAGGGAATTTGCCGACTTCCGGAGCCGAGGAAAAGGCCTGCTCGAAGGCGGCAAAGCTGCCATCCGTCTGATTCTCGAACAGGCCTCACCGCAACAGGCCAACCGTTTCGCCCAGAGGCTCTCTCGGATAGACAGCGTCGATCCCGGCTCTCTTCGGCTGGTCGAGCAGGCGGTCCGTCAAGCCAAGGGCTCGTCCGAACCCGAGGTTGAGGTCATCCTGTTCGTCGCAACGGGCGCCGCAATCAAAACCAAGCGCACCGAACTGAGGAACCTCCTGGAGCAGGAGATTCCCAAAACCCTCAAGGGCATCAATGCGGCCGCCGCTGAAGGCGACCTCAGAGAAAATTTCGAATACCACATGCTGAGGGACCGCCAGGAACTCCTGTCGGCCAAGGCCGCCAAGCTTCAGGAAGACCTGGGAAGGGTCCGAATGCTGGAACCGGGAGCGGCCGATACGTCCAAAATCAACATCGGGACGGTCGTTTGCTTCGACCTGGATTTCGGAGAGCCTGTCAAACCGTTGACAATCCTCGGAGCGTGGGATGCCGACCTCGAAAAGAGAATCTTCGCCAACGGCACCGACTTGGCCAAGTCCCTGCTGGGGCATAAGGTCGGTGACACGGTCACCCTCGAAGGTACCGAGACCCAGATTGCCACGATCGAAGCCTGGGAGGCGTGAAGAAGCTGTCAGCTGTCAGCTGTCAGCTCTCAATAGTTCCAGCTCTTCGGCATCGGGGACGAAGAGGACACAGCCGACCGTGCCTGGGCCGGCATGAGCGCCAACGATCGGACCGATCTCGCCCTCGAATAACTCCTCGATCGTAAAGGCGTCCGAAACGAGTTCGGTCAGACGAGCGCCCCACTTCGGCGCCGAGGCGTGGGCCACGACCCCGAAGACCGGCGTATCCGTGCTGATCCCTTCTTTGAGCAACTCGATCAGCTTGGGTTGGGCTCGACGTCCACCGCGGGCCTTGTCGACCGGTTGAACCTCGCCGCCTTCCATCGCCAGGATGGGTTTGATGCCCAGAAGAGTTCCCATAAAGGCACGTGCGCCGCCGATCCTGCCGCCCTTTTTCAGGTACTCCAGTGTATCAACCAGAAAGAGAAATCGGAAGCGGCTGGAGATGCTCTCGATCCTGTCTCCAATCTCCTCGACACCAAGACCCTTTCGGGCCATCCGGTTGGCAAACCGAACCAGCATGCCGAGGCCGACCGAATTGACCCGGGTGTCGACCACTCGAACGACCGGCGCCCGCATCGAGCCCTCCTCTTCACGGAGTTGAGCAAACTCGCCCTGACCTTCTTCGGCAGCTTCCTTGGCGTTGGCAAAGGTCAACGACTGAGCGGAAGAAATGTGCAGAGAGACGATGTCTCCGGTGCCGATCAATCGGCGGTAGGTATCGAGGAACTCCCCCTTGCCCGGGGGACTGGTACTGGGAAACACCTCGGACTCCCGGAGCATCGTATAAAAGTCGTCCGGCATCAGATCAACGCCGTCTTTGAAGACCTTGGACCCGAAGAGCACCGACAACGGAACAACAGTGATGGCATCGCGCTGGACAATTGTCGGATGGAGATCGCAGGTGGAGTCCGTCACAACGTGGATTCGGTGTTCCGGCTCGTGGAAGACGATGATGCCGCGCTCTTGCATCGCCTCGACCGCCTCAAGGACTTCGAGATCGGTTGACGGAATGAGATCAATCAAGTCGGCAAAATTTTTGGCCCCACGGACCGCGGTCAGAATCCCGCGCTGTACGTCGGTGAACTCGGTGTTGAAGAAATCCCCAGCCATCCGGACTTCGATGCGGGAATTCAACGACGGCATGCGCTCGAACACATCGTCCAGCTGAAATTTCTCCTCGACGGCATCGCTGACCAAGGTCGCCAGATCGAGGTCGATCACCCGCTGATCACGCCCACTCTCCAGCGTCAACTGGAACGCGCCGCCCCGGAGGCCGGCAATCCGATTGAAGGCCTTGCGGCCGCGAACCCCTGAACCCCAGTGCGCATTGACAATCTCACCATTCTCGAACCACAATCCGGTCTCCGGCCCCAGAGTCAACTGGACGTGCCCAGTGATCTGGAATTTGAGCAGGATGCGCAGCAGGTCACCGATGGCGATCCGAGTGAGATCGCCATACAGGCGGTCGATCGAGTCACTGAGTTCGCCTCCGAGATGGCGGGCCAGCAACAGAAGCCGAACTTGGTGCAGAAAGATCGAGGAGTCCAACTCCGAAGTCCGCAACGAGTACAAATTGCCCTCTTCCAAGTCTTCGGGAATCTCCACAACATCTTCGCTGAGGATCAGCATTGGGGGGACATCGAGGCCGGTTGCCGTGACCCTCCTGCATAGCTCCAACGGATCCATACCGTCGAGCCCGGTATGGACGATCACCAGGGTCGGATGGAGGCCGGTAGTGAACCGAAGAGCTTCTTCTCCATTGACCGCATTAATAACCTCGTACCCGCCCTGATACAAAGCAAGCCCAAACTCACGACGGCGCTCCTCGGAGCTGTCCGCGACCAATACCGTTATTTCGTTCCCCACAGATAATCCTCCCCGCAAAGGCTCCCCGAGTATACCGAAGTCGCCGGGCTCGGAACCAAAGCCGGATTTGTCCACCGGCCGAGTCCTTCCCCGTTCCCGTTATCGAGCCCGAGGCCGATGGAAGGACCGGCTTCACACCGGAGGATCCATGACCACGGTAGACTGGCCTGATGAAGGCTCGTCCTCTTCGTTTCGGCCACCATCTCGTATTTGGTGCGCTCAAGCTGTCCCTTCTCATCGGATCAGTCTTCCCCCTCCCCGTGCTCCGCTGGCTGGGGCGGACCCTGGCCAGGTGCGCCCGACCGTTTGTGGCCGGGGAAAGGAGGCGCGAGGACGAACATCTGAAAATCGCCTTCCCTGAAATGGAGGGGCCGTGCCGCCGAGACCTCCGGCGGCGCTCCGAAATCCACCTGGGAAACGTGGCGGGAGAAATCGCATGGTTGATGCACGCAGACGAGCGCCAGGTTGCGGCCCTGTGCGACATCACCGGCGTGGAGCACCTCCACAAGGCCCTTGAAGGCGGAAAGGGCGTGATATTGATCACTGCCCACGCCGGGAATTGGGAGTTGCTCAACGCCCGATTGGGCGTCGCCGGCATTCCCCTAAGCATCGCCGTGAGAGAGGTCTACGACCCCAGGATCGACGCCGTCGCCACCGACCTCCGATCACGATTCGGCGGCAACGTCATCCACCGTGGAAAAGGCACCGCCCGCCGGCTTTTCGCAGCCCTCAAGGCCAACCGGGTCAATGGACTCCTGATCGACCAGGACATCCGTGATCTCCCCGGAGTCTTCGTGCCCTTTTTCGGGAGAGAAGCCTGGACACCCTCCGGCCCGGCCGGTTTCTCCCTCAAGATCGGCTGCCCGACCATCCCCGCCTTCATTCACCGCCGGGAAGACGGCAGCCATACGGTTGAAGTCCATCCACCCCTCCCGAGGCCGGTAGACGGTTCGACGGAAGACCAGATCCGGCAGTTGACGGCGGCGGCCACCGCCGCCATCGAACAGCATGTCCGGGCCCACCCTGACCAGTGGGTCTGGATGCATCGGCGTTGGAGGACGCGACCGGAGGGAGAAGGGGCGGCAAACGTTCAACGTCCAACGTCCAACGTCCAACTTTGAGAGTTATTTCTTTTTCGGTTCTGGTCGCGAACGAACCCCGAATCGATGAATGATGGCGTGGGTCACGCCCGGGAAGTGTCGCTGAAGCCGCACCAGCCACTTGCCGTGCCCGGTGACCACAACGACCCTCCGCCTACGGCATACACCGCGCACGATCTGGCGTGCCGCCTTATCGGCGTCCGCACACAGCCAGGTTGGGATGGGGTCAGTTGTGTTTTCGGCCAACCGGCCGCTGTTGTCCACCTGGCGGATCTCGGATTGAACAAAGCCCGGCGCCACCAGGGTGACGGAAACCCCCCGGGGCCTGAATTCGTGACGGAGACTCTTCGCCAACGCCAGGACCGAGGCCTTGCTCATGCAATAGGGTGAGTTGCCCGGCAGTGAAATAAAGCTGTTGACACTGCCCATCAAGGCCAGATTGCCGCCACTGGACCACAACGCCTCCCGGGTCGCCCGGGCAGTCCGTAATACACCGAAGACATTGGTTTCGAACTGCCGTCTGAAGTCTTCGAGGTCGAGCTTGTGAAACCACCCCGCAACGCCGAAGCCCGCGTTGGCGTGAACATGATCGATTCGGCCGAATCTGTCCAGCGCAGCGACTACCGCCCGTTCGAGGTCACCGTCCCGGGTAACGTCACAACCGATAGCCAGGGCCTGAGCGCCCTCGGCCTCGAGGCCCTCGACCAGGGATCGCAACCGTTCCTCCCTGCGGGCCGTCGCGACGACGCGGGCCCCGAGCCGAGCATACTCTCGGGCCAGTGCCGAGCCGATGCCCGAAGACGCCCCTGTGATCAATACAACCTTGCCACCCATGTGTTGTGCCATAGCGGTCATTCTAACCCGCAGGAAAGGCTGTTACAATTGTACGAAGGAACAAATAGCAGGAAAATCTCAATGGATACGCTGATCGGGCGATCGCTGGGGAGATATGACATCACCGATAAGATCGGTGAAGGTGGGATGGGTATCGTCTATCGCGCTCACGACACCCGCCTTGATCGAGACGTCGCGATCAAGGTCCTCAATGAAGCCGCCGTCACCAATGCAACCCGAATCGAGCGATTCAAACGCGAAGCCCGTGCCGTCGCCCGGCTCTCGCATCCCAACATCATGGAGATCCACGATTTCGGGGCGGAAGGCAATGTGATCTTCGCCGTCATGGAGCTGTTGGAAGGGGTCAACCTCCGGCAACATATGGACCAGGGGCACATCGCCGTCCGAGAGACGATGAAAATCGCCAGGCAGGTGGCCGAGGGATTGGAGGCCGCCCACAGCGAAGGCGTTGTTCATCGAGATATCAAGCCTGAAAACCTGTTTCTCAACAATGATGGACGACTGAAAATCCTTGACTTCGGGCTGGCCCACCTCAGGGACCCATTGGGGACCAACGGCTCCAAGAGCCAGATCACCCTCAGCCTGACCGAAGCCGGAACTGTCCTGGGCACACCCCGCTATATGTCACCGGAACAAGTTCGGGGGCAGGAGATCGACTGCTCCACCGACATCTTCTCCCTCGGCTGCGTGACCTACGAGATGGTCACCGGAAAACACCCCTTCCTGCGCAAGACCAAGGCCGACACGATGTCGGCAATCCTCCACGAAGACCCGGTACCGATGGGCAACCTCAGGCCGAGTGTCTCTCCCGCTCTCGACGAGATCGTACTTCGATGTCTCGAAAAACGGCCCCGTGACCGGTTCCACTCCGCCCATGATCTCGGCTGTGCCCTCCAGGCGATCGGGGACACTCGGAGTATCAGCGGCCGGGCAATCAAGCGCCGGTTCCTCTTGACGACCCGACACCTCCTTGCCGCAGCCGTCGGCGCCGTCGTCATGATCGCCGCAATATTTGTCGTTGGACAATTGCGGCGGCCTGCCGTTCTGCCGGCAACGCTCCCGGGATTGCTGCACCTCGGTGTGGTTCCTTTCTCGGTGGTCGGTGATCAGGAAGAAAACCGACCGATGGCGGATGGGCTTGCGGCGACCATCGCCCGCGGAATCAGTCGATTGGAATCGCAGTCCGGCGGCCGATTGTGGGTTGTTGAGCCCGAACGAACCCTGGTCAAACCCCTGAAAACTTGTCAGTCAGTTCGGAAGATGTTCAATGTTACCGTCTGTCTCGGGGGTTCCTACGAACGCCAGGGCGACGTCCTTTCTCTGACCCTCGAGATCACCGATGCGGCCTCAGGCGCCCTGATCGGCAAAGAAATCGTCAAGGGCCCCCTCTCAAACGTTGGGGTCTTCCAGATCGAACCGGCCCTTGCGGCCACCCGTCTGCTGTCCCTGGGCCCACAGGACGAGGTAGCCCGATTGCTCGAGCAGGAGCAGACCAACTGGCCAACGGCCTTTGTATCGACCCTGCGCGGCATAGGACTGCTGGTCTCCAACACCGAGCCCGATACAACGGTTCTCGCCATCGGCTTTTTGGAGGAGGCTATCGCAGCGGACCCGCTGTACGTCGAGGCATGGACCGCGCTCGGCAAAGCGTGTCAACGCCGCTACACCGAAACCGGCGAAAAAACCTGGCTGGACCGGGGCTTCGACGCGGCCGGAGAGGCGATCAAACTGCACC
>DAOWGJ010000310.1 GCA_030637505.1 Holophagae bacterium | reverse complement strand
CGTCAGCCGAGGCACCCTTGGTCACCAGGATGTTGGTGCAGGCGGGCAGCTCGAGCGGGATCACGAGCAGCAGGGCTGCGACGGTGAGGATCCGGATACTATTGGCGAGGCTCATGGGGACTCCTTGTGCCCGAGAATCGGGCCTGGAAATGGTAGCAGGTGACGGCTTGAGCGCTTGCAATACTCATGGGAAAGCCTCGAAGAGGAAGAAAAGAGCCACAAAAAGGCACAAGAAAGAAAGGCAAAAGGCCCGCTGGGACTGTTATGGGAGCGCGGGGTAGGAACCGGCACCAAGCCGAAGGCTTGCCATGGCGAAGCCGTGGGGACTCCAGGGGAGTCCAGTGCGGGCGCTGCCCCGCATCGTGACTCTCGGAGTCTTGCAGGACCTCAACTGATTTACCACGAATTCCCCGGCTTATTTCGAGGCCTTCCTGAAAACACCAAAGGGCCGCAGCAACCAGCGGCGGACAGCGATTGTGAACATCCAAATTCGCCACATCTTGGACTGATGAATGAGCCCCAATTGGTGTCTGGTCTCGTTGTGCTCTGCCTCGAGTTCGACAAGCTGTTCCCGAGCGACCATCAGTCTTCGCTCGAGGTCGACCTTTTCAGGTTGCTCGCTGTAGAAGTCAACGTCGTCAAACTCGACACGTATCGCCTTGTCCGGCGCCCGCGTCGGGCTCTGTGCCCACTCGCGAAGAGGTTCGGTTGTTCGGCCATAAGAGAATTGTTCCTGGGCAAATACCTGTGCTTTCTCAGCCGTCTTTTTGAGGTTCGTTCGATTTCGGGCTGCCCAGATCAGGCGTTGGGCAAAGGCGGCGGTATCGCCGGTGGGACAGCTCAGCCCCAGATCGTTGTCAGCAATAATTCTGCTGATTTCTGTCCCAGCAGTAGTGAGAACCGGTAGACCAACCTTGAGCCACTCGTTGAGTCGGTTGCGAGCCCCGAAAACCGTTTCGTAGTTGTCGCTGTCGACGTTGATTCCGATGTCGCTTTCAAGGTAGTAACTGGGCACGTCGGCGGTGGGAACCCAGCCGGCAAGATGAAAGCGGTCACTAAACTCACTGCTCCGGATCCGTTTGAGAAATCGGTTGAAGGTGACCTCGTCATGCCCCTCGATGACCCCACCGGTGGACACGAAGTGGAGATCAGAGATCTCCTCCATCGCGGCGGTCAATGCGTCAAACAGCAGATCCACGTCGGTCCATGTGTTGTACCCACCGGCCCACAAAACGACGAAGGCGCCTTCCGGGGCCAATACCCCACGGATGACCCGCGAGTTGTGTTGGAAGGCAACCTCTGAGATCGCGTTGGGAATCGTATGGACGAAGTTGTAGCCGAAAGTCTCCTTGCCCAGGCGACCCCGGGTCGCCAATTCACCAACGGTCGCAAACGCCTGGGCCTCCGAAACCGTCGAGATGACGTCGGCACGGTCCAGAATCTCCCGTTCCATCTTCCAGAAATGGGACAGGTAGCGATCGTTACCGTATACCCTGCACTTTGCCTGGGCTTCTGCCATCACCCACCCGTTCAGATCGCACCAGATAGGTTTGTCGGTATCGATACTTACCACCCGTGACGAGGGATGGGTGTTGACCCCCAGGATTGCATCCGGCTGAAACTCGTCGTAGTGCTGCTTGAGAAACACCTCGTTCTGAAATAGAGAACCTGCAACCGAGACGTACTCGAAGCCTCTGTCAGATTGTTGAATGACCGGATCCACATCGTCAGGATAGGTATTGGGGACACGGCCCGCCACCAGTCGGATTTCGTGCCCATCTCCAATGAGGGGTTTCGTGAAATGCCAGGTTCGCAGGTTGGGCGCGTACTGGCGCTCTCGAGGCTCAAATGGGAGCGGAGCAGCACCGAGAATGAGAATTCGGCTCATCAGAAATCCTCCGGAAGTCCTGTCACGGTTCAGCATCCTCCCGCGACAGCCCCAGGGTTGTCAAACTCATGTTCGCACAACGGTCTCCTCAAACCCAAAACTCCCGAAGTTCGGATACCTCGATTGAGGAATCCGAAGACACATCGATCACCAACGAAAATGAACGGTTGAGCCCCCCTGGTAACAAGCTTGGCCGCTTTCGAAGCACAACTGTTTTTCCCCTGCGTTACCACGCCCTGGTTGCTGCGTCCTTGAGGTGATGGAAGCACCGGCATTCTTTTTTGATCGTTCCGAAATGGACCGGCGAACAATGGTTCTCAATCACCGAGCACTAGACAATGGAGGCGAAATACCGCATCATGAGTCTTGGCTTGAACGTTTAACATGTGTTTTTTGGATCAACTGAAGGAGGAAAAGATGAAGAAAGTACTGATGGCTCTTTGTGTTCTCGGCCTCGTAGCCGGCGCGGCTTCGGCCAGCAGCCTGGCGGTCACCACAGGCGCTGCCCTCGAGGGCACCTATGGATTGGCGGTCACGGTCAACAATGATGGCACCAACGCCTACGTCGAAACCAACACACCTGACGGCGAGACAGTCTATCGGGCGACTTTCCTGATTGACATCAACAATATGTTCAATCAGTCGACCGCGGACACCAACGGCAACAACTTCCTGACCCTCGCTCAGGCGACCGGAGACAATCCGTCGGCGCCTCCGGCCTTTTTCTCTTCGATCCGCATCTACTTGATGAACCGGACGGTCGAGCCGTACTGCCGTGCCCGCGTCGGCGTCTACTCCAACATCAACGCGCGTCTTCTGGTCGCCCCGGTCGGCATCGACTGCTCTGGTACCGTCCGCCTGACCCTCGAGTGGTTAGCGGGATCCGCCGGCACCGGCATGGCTCGCCTGACCTCCGTATCCCCCGTCATCGGAACCCGCGTCGGTGAGCGGAACTTGAGCAATCACCTGACCAACGTCCAGATGTTCCGGATTGGTCACGCGGTTGGTAACCCGCCTCAGATCGTCGCCGGTACGATGTACCTGGATTCCTTCGAGTCCTATCGCACGCTGGCTCCCTGAGTCTCGCCTTCAACCATAAACAAAGCCCCCGGTCACCGGGGGCTTTTTGCTGTCCTCTTTTACCTACCTGTACCGAGATCACTCAACGATATAGCCGAGCGCCTTCAAGGCCTCCCTCATCTCTTCCTTGGCAGACGTGTCAACAACCGGAGGCGTGATCGGCTCGGGAAGGCGCTTTTCCATTCGCAGATCGAGAGCCAGCATCGTCGCTGCCCTGTCGGGCAGTGCCGGCGACAGGTCGTTCGTTTCTTGACGGTCCACCTGTTTGTCGAACAGCTTCGGGTGATACCCTTTGCCACGGTCGTGCAGACGGATCATCTTCCACCAGCCGTCGTAGACGCTGGTGCCGACGCGACCACGAAGATCAAGAGACGAGAAGGAACGGTTTCTCCACTGTTGCCGGCCTTCCTCGACCAAAAGGGCTCCAAGACTCTTGCCCTGAATCCCCCCGGGCTCTTCAAGGCCGACAAATTCGAGAATGGTCGGCAAAATATCGACGTGCTGAACCACCTGGCTGATTCTCTGTCCAGCGCTCGTCCCGGGGAGTTTGACAATCAATGGGATGTCCAACTGTTCGGAATAGAGTGTTTTCCCGTGAGTCCAGCCACCGTGGTCATAGAACTCCTCCCCGTGATCCGAGACCACGATGATCAAGGTGTCGTCAAACAACCCCAGATCATGCAGGTCCGAGAGCAAAGCACCGAAACTACGGTCGTTGGCGGCGATTTCCGCGTCGTAGAGAGACACCATGTCGGCAATCAACTTTGCCGACAAACGGTCGGGGTGCTGGGTCAGACTCTCAATATGGGCAATGGATCCGAGGTTCCGACCGGTGACCGCCGGCGCAAATCTACGCCTGAGATCCTCGGGTGGCGAATAGGGCGCATGAGGATCGACGGTGTGCACCCATAAGAAGAAGGGACGTTTGTCGTCCAAGGCGTCCAACCAGGATGAAGCCTCTTCGTTGATTTCTTCCGATCTGACGGGCCCGAGATTCCGAAAGATGTCAAAGCCTTGCGCGAACCCGACGTTGGGGCCGGCGTTGCCGTTTGAACTGAACCCCCCCGTTTGAAAACCCGCAGCCTGCAAATACTCGGCGATGGTCATCACGCTGGCGCTCAGAGCATCATCATCGTCATTGGCCGAGTGAACCTGAGGCATCAAACCCGTGAATACCGACGCGACGGACGCCCTGGTCCACGATGTCTGGGCCTGTGCCCTCTCGAACAGGATCGCCCGTTCCGCAAACCGGTCGATGTGGGGTGACACCGGCCGATCGTAGCCGTAGCAGCCCAGGTGGTCGGCCCTCAGGGCGTCGATCAAATAGACGACGACGTTCGGTCTGCCCAAGAGTGAGGATCCACCCACGTCCACACCTGCGTCGACTCTCTCCACGGGCCTTTTCACCCCGACTGAAGAGACGATCGGCCCGGTGAGAACGATCCCGCCCGCCCCACCAGACCTTTGAGACCGCTGCCCCACTGCCGCAAGAGACAGCCGGACGGGGCCCGCCTCATCTCCGGAGATCGCAACCCTTACCTTGCCGGGTCGTCCGCTCACATCCCCGACAACCGACTCACGGGCCTCCCCAACCTGCGAGGAGACGATCAGCCGCCCTGTTCCGGACCCAGAAATGGTCATCCCTTCAGCAGAAAATTCACCGTGTTCGATTGCATCGAGAACGAAGTCCACCCGCGTTCCGAATGGAATGAAGAGTTGTCGCTGGGCTTGCCTGACGCTCGCAGGCTCATTATCTACGACAGCAGGAGGCCGGATCGTCAGCCGACTCCAGGCGACCGCACGGTCCCGACCTCGTTTGGAATACGTCACTCCCCGACTCTGAGACTCGGCGTATTTCATGGTGACGGCATTCTCGCCCGACCGAAGCAATTCCGCCGGCACCTTGACGCCGATATTCTGCATCCTTGGCCTGAGATCGACCTCGTCCACCAGGTGCCCGTTGACAAAAAAGGAAACCCTCTGCAGTCGATCGTCATCGAAAGAAAAGGGCAGACATCGGAAAGTCAACCTCAGGTCCTCCGGCTGCAACCTGAAAAACACCATCTCCGATTGGGTGCCGATGCCCCATGCCATCGCCCGACTCTCGGGCTTGTCACGGGGGAGCACCCATCCTGAACCCAGCAGATCCTTGACGGATGAGTCCTTGAAATCGACGACGTCGGTTTCAATCGACACCCTGGCCTCCGGAAAGGCCTCAATGAGGTCGACAACCTTTTTCGGCCGATCGTCCCCTGCACACCCCACGGCGCCGAAAACGACCAAGACTACGGTCGTTATCCGGAGCGACGAAGTTCGAATGATGCGTGCCATATTCCTCCTGGTCCAAGAACTGAGGAGACCGACCTCGGGCCCTCGGCAAATTCAAGGGAAAATACTAGCATGTGGCCCGTCAATCCTCCTTCGACCCGCTATAATTCCTTTTCCTGCCCCACCGGAGGTCTTCGACTCCAACAGTCATGCAGGAAGAGGTACGCTATGAAAAAATTGATCCCATCGTTGGTTCTTTCGGCGCTGGTTTCGGCCATTGCCGGATGCGGCGCCGAACCCAAGCTGAACGTAATTTTGATCTCGCTGGACACACTGCGAGCCGACCACCTGGGCTGCTACGGCTACTCACGTCCCACCAGCCCCTTCCTCGACGAGCTGGCGAAAAGGGGAACACTGTTCGAAACGGCGATCGTCCAACTGCCCGGCACTCTTCCCTCGCACATGTCGATTTTCACAGGGCTTTATCCCAACGAACATGGAGTCTTCCCACCGAATGGGGCTCTGGCGTCAAACATCCCGACCTTGCCGGAAGTACTTCGCGAAGCGGGATATCGGACTGCAGGTTTCACCGAAGGCGGCTATGTCGCCGGCCATTTCGGATTCGACCGTGGTTTTGAGTTTTTCGACGACGAGGTCCCCAAATTGACCAACGATATTGAGGTCGTCTTCTCGAGGGGACTGGAGTTTCTCCAAAACCAACGGAAAAACCAGCCGTTTTTCCTTTTTCTTCATACCTACGCCATTCACGACCCCTATTTCCCACCGCTGCCCTACACGACGCTCTACCTCGACGGGCTGGGCACACCGGAGTCTTTTGAGGATCAATTCGGGTTCTACCGGCATTCGGAGATGCCCCTGATGAATCCAGAACGCACTGAAGAGCACCGCCGGATCTACAAGGCGACCAAGCACCTTGTCAACCGGGGCCTGCCTCCGGGCGCCGACCTTCCAACCGGACCTTTTCTTGCGGCGATTAACCGGGGCGAACCCAGGAATCTCTCTCCACAATCACTGGCCTACTACACCTCGCTGTACGACGCCTCGATCAACTACGTCGACGATGTCCTGAGGGCCTTTTTTGGAAGCCTGGATACCCTCGGCATTCCCGACAACACGGTCATCATCATCACCTCGGACCACGGCGAGGAATTTCTGGAACACGGAATGCTGACCCATGAACAGGTCTACCACGAGTGTCTCCACGTCCCGCTGATCATCCTCAGTCCCGGCCACACAGGCGCCCGCCGGGTGCAGGACATCGTGCGAAGCATCGACCTCGCTCCGACCATTTTCGAAATGACCAAGGTGAAACCTCCAACTCCGGTGTCCGGCCTCAGCCTCGTTCCCCTTCTGGACGGCGCCGGATCATGGCATGTCCAGGAGGCCTTCGCCCGGGACGCCGGTAATACCGGCCGCAGCCTTCACACATTCGATCAACGCCTTCTTCAGGCCGTCGTTCATCAGTCGGCCAAGCAGGATCAAGGCCGCTGGTATTCGCGATCGGCCCGATTCATGACCAATCGGGCCGAGATCACCTTCCGCGCAATGAGTTACCACACACCCCGAGAGGTTGAGATACTGGTTGACGGATCAAGGCACTCGACGGTGCATCTGACGCCGGAATGGCAGGAATTCAGATTCTCCATTGACGGCGGGACCCAAGAGCGCACATTCCTCCTGCAGACTCCCGGTTGTGATGTCCCGAGGGCCGTCGGGGACGGTGGCGATCAACGGTGCCTTTCTTTCCGAATCGCCGATTTCCCGGAGGACAACCTTGAGCTCTTTGACCTGAGCGCCGATTCCGGGGGAACGAACAACATCATTGCTGCCGAGCCTGCGCTCGGAACCGAACTGGCCTCCCGAATGGACGACTATCGAGTGGATCCACTGGCTGACGGCGAAACTGTCGCCCTCAGCCCGGAGGATATCGAACGCCTCAAGTCTCTGGGATACCTTCAGTAAAAGGGATCAGGAAACGATGAACCACCGTGCCCTGTTTCTTGCCATGACACCGGTTCTCTCTGCGGCAGCGATTGCAGGCGGCAGCGAGTTGGTTCTTCCATATCGGCACGACATCAGCTCGAGTGCCGTCAGTGTCAGAATCAACGGCGCTGATATCAATATCACCTGTAGCGAAGACCACCCGCCGTCACTCGAAATTCGACATGCAGATCCCGAGCACCCGAGACCGGTCGACCTCAAATTCGGGGAAACCGACACGGTATTCTCGATCATCATGAACCCCGCGACGGCAACACCTCTCAACGCTGTCGTGGAGCTGATCCTGCCTCCTGACATCCCGGTAGTCGTCATCGGAACGGATCTGAGAGTCCAGCGGATATGCGCCCCTCTACCGGAGAATCAGTCGTCGGATGAACCACCCGGCCCCTGGACAGACATTCGCTCGTCGAGCTTCGAGCTCGAGGGAGGATCGGTCGATTTCCGTGGGCCGGGAAAGGCCTCGTTTCAGGGCATGAACACCGATATTTCGCTGTCCGGCACTCTCGGCGATTACACATTCGTTACATCCGACGGAACCATTACAATCAATGAGCACCTGGGGAACCTCAAGCTGGAATCGACGGATACGACCGTCTCCGTTCAAACGCTTGGAGGGAACCTCGACGCTCAGGTTCTTGAGTGCCTGATTTCCCTTGCCGGGGTCACCGGCAAAACCGAGTTCGACGCCGGCCGATCCAGTCTCGACATCAGCGACCACAACGGCAGTCTGACCGTTTCCGGTGAACAAAACGACATCACGATTCGTCGAGGGCTCTTCCAACGGCTCAACCTCTCGGGACACAACACATCGACCCGAATCATCGAGGGTTCGGGAACCGCAACGCCCAACCTCGTGGGGGGTTCCCTCGATGTAGACCAGTGGTCCGGCCGCCTGACGATCCAAGCACGCGCCGACGCAGACCTCGAGATCTCGGCAATCGACGGGGACGTTGTGCTGACGCTGGCCGACGGCGCCTCGTGCAGCCTGAGCGACGTTACCGGCCACACCCGGGGAAAGATCGAACACGGAGATCTCGAAGTCTCCAACCTCAAATCAATCGAGTTTGTTGCGATTACCTCGAGCATCGTGGCGACCGAAATCCGGGAGGCGACGGCTTTCAACCTCACCGACGGCGATCTGACCTTCACAGCAACCGAAATCAAGGGGGAACCTCAGCTTCACCTCAGGGGAACGGCATGGGCACAGATCGAGATCCCGGCCCCCTGCAGGATCCAGCTCCAGGGTCCGGGCAAGAAGTCCGCGAATGTCGAGGTCCAGGGCTGCGACCTTCGCCGCGGCGCCACACCCGCAACTCACCGGCGGAAGAAGAGGTGGGAAGCCCGGCGCCCGATCAACCTGACGGTCAACCTCGGCCCCGATGCGGAACTCCGCGTTGATGGATTGCTGTACTGATCGACCGCCGCCGGCCACGCCATCTACCGAGACTGCCGTCCTGACATTCGCCGAAAAACCATTCCAACACCGCCGTCCTGGAACGATTTCCTCATCACGCGAATGAACCACTCCAAGCGGCTCTCCGAACTGAGAATCTCAGTCAGCCTCTGCAGGCCCATCGGCATCCGGTTTCGATCCGGAGCAAAGGTCGGATTCTCGGCCCATCGCCTCAGCTCGGTGGTCGAGGCCCGAAATCCGTAGAGGCGGCGGAGGACCGAACGACACTTCCGGCCCATCTCCGGCAAATCAGGCCTTTGCTTCGCCGCGTCGAGGATGGCCCGCCCCAGAGCCTCTGGGTCTCCCGGGTCACAAATGAATCCAACGCCCTCGTGCTCGATGGCGATACTCAACTCGGTGACCCGGGTCGACACGACGGGGAGCGCAGCCCTCGACCAGTCGAGGATCCGGTGTTTGGAGCCCATTCGGACCTCGTAGATGTCCTTCTCGCAGTTGATGCCGATATCGGCCTCAAGGTAGGTACTGGGCACAACGTCCCGGTCGATCCAGCCCTTGAGGACAAACCGGTCCTTGAATCCCGAGTTCTCGATCATCTTTACGAAACGCGGATAGGTTTTTTCGTCATGCCCGTCGATCTGACCCCCGGTGGCGACAAAGTGGATCGAGGGATCACACTCCATCGCGTAGATCAACGCCTCAAACATGGTCTCGATGTCGGTCCAGGTATTGAACCCCCCGCTCCAGAGAACGACAAATGCATCCTCGTCGACGTCGATACCGCGAAAGACCCTCGTCTTGTGAACGTAGTCGTCTTCTTCTACTCCGCAAGGAATGACCGAGACCAGTTCGTGGCCGTCGGTCGCCGCGTTGAGCCGGCCGGCCAAGCCCAACTCGCCGATCAAGGCGAACTTCTGGGCCAGGGAAACGGCCGAAAAGTGATCCCCGTGAAACAGGGCGCCGACGCTCCGCTCAAAGAAGTAGTTGATGATTGAATCGTCGCCGTAGACCGCCGCCTTGGCCTGGGCCTCGGCCATCACGTGCCCGCAGAGATCGATCCAAACGGGGACATCGGGTTCCAGAAGATGCTCGAAATAACTGGCCGCTCCGTGGGCAAAGATGACGGCGTCCGGGTTCATATCTCGGTATACGTTCTTGATGTACTGCGTCGTACTGAATGCTTCATAAGGAATCGCTGCGTAGTTGAACCGACCCTCCCGGTGCACGACCTCCTCGGGCGTATCGTCGGGATAGGTCCCCGGGATCCGCAGAGCGACGAGAGTCACCTCGTGACCGTCATGAATCAACGGCTCGACAACTTGCCACGTCCGGGTCCCCGGCCCAAAGGACCGGATGGTCGATTCAAACGGTAGTGGACAGACACCCAGAACTAGCAGTCTCGACAATTCTCACCCTCTCCCCGAGTTGTCGGGATATTCTCTCACGGATCACCCACCTGTCCGCCCCCGGATCTTCCTCCAGGGATAGGTCGCCATGGCCTTGAGCCTGCGGAGTACGGCCCAGGTTCTCCACATCGCAGACGTATGAATTTCTCCCAACTGGGCCTTCACATGGTAGGCCTCGGCCTCCAGACGGTTATTCTCCCTCAACAGTACCTCTCGTTCGTTCACGACCTGGTCCAGCGCACCGGCCAGGGCCCAATGCGACAACGGATTGGTCTCATCGTTCTCGCGGTCCGGCGCCGTTCGCGCCTGAGCGACCCATTGTCTCAGGGGCTCGGTCGTCACTGCAGCACTCAACGTCTCAGCAAGCTCCCGAGCCCGATCACCGCACCGGTCCAGCGCACCCGGCTGCCTACAGACGGACACCAAGGCCGAGGCCAGCGATTGGGCGTCACCGACCGCATAGGGATAAGCCGCGCCATGTTCAACACACTGCCGTACCAGCTCGGACTGCACCGTGGCAACAAAGGGAAGACCGGCCTCCAACCACGCGACAACCCGGCCGCTGGAACCCAGCTCCCGCTCGACAAGCACCTTTTCGGTGATCAGGCCAATGTCGGCTCGGGCGAGCCAACGCCTGAGTTCCGCGGTCGGCAGGTTGCCGAGAATGTGGATGCGATCTCCATATTCCGAGGCTTCGACCAACTTCACCCACTCCGTCCAACTGAGGTCGTCGTGGCCGGTGACGGGGCCACCGGTGACGACCAGGTGCAAACCCGGCACCGCTTTCATCGCCGCCTCGACGCCGTCGGCCAGCGTCGGAACATCGCACCAGGTATTGAAGCCGCCACTCCACAAAACGACAAATGCCTCGTCCGGAATGAGCATCGGCCCAAGGTCGCTTTTATCATCGATGCCGGACGGGACACCGCCACCATCGATTCCGCACGGAATGACATGGACCAACTCGTGGCCCGCGGTCCGGCGGTTGAGGCGGCCCAGCAGACCCAACTGGCCCAACGCCGCGTCGTGCTGCCGTTGAGACACCACCGAAAAAGCGTCGCCGTTCTCCACCAGCGTCGCCACCAGGTCCCGATAGGCGGTCAGTTGATCACCCTCGGAACATCTCGCCGCCCGGGCCTGGGCCTCCGCCATCGGGTCCCCGAAGAGGTCAACCCACACCGGCCTGCCGTTCGCCACTGCGACGGCCCTCCCGGAGGGCCGTGCGGAGGCGCCCACCAGACAGGCGGGGGCAAAGGCGTCGATCAGGCGGGGAACGACATCACCGGTGTGAAAGTCTTCGGCAGACATTCTGACGATCATCGCCTGGTCGCCTTGCTCGACTTCGATACCGGGGTCGGGACTGTCGTAGCCGCCCGGTATCCTTTCGCACAAAACCAGCGGTCGGATGCCGTCAGCAGCCAACCCTCGACCGAACTGCCAGGTCCGGCCGCCCGGCGCAAAGTTCATTCTGGCTTGTTCGAAGGGAAGGGGCGCGGTCCCGAGAATCGTAACTGCCCGACTCCCCTCACCCACCGTGTCCCGCCACCGCCGCACTGCATCCAACGCTTCCTTCACCTTGTCCTCACCCGCGGTCTCCGGCCGACAGTTCTCCGCAGGAGCCGGCGGTTCCGGCAGGGTGATCACCGGCACGGACCCAGGGGGCTTGAGCATCGCAACCCAGGCCCGGTTCCTGCCTTTGAGCCTCAGTCGAAGCCATACGATCCTGGGAAGCCGCTTGAGGGCGCCCATCAACGCCTTCCGTTGCAGCCGGGAGTCCTGCCACAACTGAGCGACGATTCCATCGATCACGACGATCGGAAAAACGGTCCTCAGCAGCAGACCGAAGGGCCAGTGGAGCATGGCAAGAAGGAGACGGTTCCGCCAGAAGAGAAATTCCTTCCACTGGGAATCCAGACCCGTTGTCGCCGACACAGCGTGGAAGACCACTGCCGCCGGCTCGTTGACGACCACCCATCCCGCGAGCCGCACCTTGAGGCACAGGTCGATGTCCTCGAAGTAGTAGTCATAGAGTTCAGTCCAGCGACCGACCGTCCGGAATACGTCACTCCCAATCAGCAGAGCGGACCCGGTGACGGCCAAGACCTCTTTCTTGGTCGGCAAAGGCCCGTACTCGTCGAGACCGATGCCTATGCCTTCGTCCCAACCCCATCCGTCCTCAGTGACATTGAGGCCGAGGCTGTTGAGATGGCCAGGAGCCCACTGGATCAGCAGTTGCGGCCCGGCGACACCGGTCCTGAGGTCGTCATCCAGGGCCGCTGCCAGCAGGTCCAGAGCCTCAGGCTCTGAGACAGTGTCGTTGTTGACGAAATAATAGGACGAACACGACCCGAGGTGCTCATCGGCCCACGCGACCCCGAGATTATTGGCCGCCGAAAAGCCGACAGGCTCGGGCGCCTCGACCACGTGGATCCGGTCGCTGCTCTCAGAGATGTCCGGCAGGGCCTCATCGCACCCGTTGAGCACGATGACGATCTGGAGATCAACCCCGACCGAGGCCAGCAGGCTCTCAAGACACTCGCCCAGCATTTCGCATCCGCGATGATGGACGATGATGGCGTAAATGGTGTGCGTTTCAGTCGATTCCAAAACTCAGACTCCTGGGCCCTTCCGGCGCCAATATCATTTGCCGGCCCCGAACTCACGAAGCAAGGATACAGGGGTCAGGGAGCAATTCGTCGGACGAATTGCATTCCTCTTTTGCTTCCGGCCGCGGTTTGAACGATAATCCCGATGATGCAGGTTGACGCTCCCCTTCCCATCCGCTCAATCGGCGACGAGGTCGCATACAGCGACAACGCCGAGGACGCAGTCCTCGAGATTCTGACTCGAGTTTCCGATCCGTCGGACGGGTCGGATGAACTGGCCGCTGAGATCGGCGACTGGCCCACCCACTACCACTGCTCCCCCCAGCGTTCCAACATCCTCAGACTATTCAGGATCGAGCCCGGGACCTCCGTGCTGGAAATCGGCGCCGGCACCGGTGCGCTGACCCGGTATCTGGCCGAACGGGGGGCCGTGGTGACCGCGCTTGAGGGGACACGGGCCAGGGCCGAATCGATAGCCATGCGCTGCCGCGGCATGGAGTCGGTCGAGGTAGTCTGTGGTGACTTCAAGAACTTCGAGCCATCCGACACCTTCGACATCGTACTGGTCGTCGGTGTCTTGGAATATGCCGCATCCGATGCCGGCGGCCGGTCAGCCCCGTCGTCCTTTCTCGATCGGGTCGTCGCCTGCCTCAAGCCCCGGGGCGTCGTGATCCTCGCTATCGAAAACCAGTTGGGATTGAAGTACCTCCTCGGCGGGAAGGAGGACCACCTGGGCAGGGCCTGGGTCGGCATCGAAGGTTACCCCGGGGATCACGGCGTCCGTACCTGGGGGCGCCACAATCTCCGCGAGATGCTCAGTGGGAGCGGACTTTCCGCCCAACGGTGGTTCTTCCCCTTCCCCGACTACAAAACGCCGTCATCCATCGTGTCGAAGGCAGCCTACGGTGTGGCTGAGGCGCCGACCCTGATTGACCAGTTTGCTGCGCCACCAATCATTGATTACGCCGACCCGGAGCGTCCCGTTCGCGATGACCGGGCCGCCCACCGCGTCTTCCTTGGCGAGGATATCGGACCCGACGTCGCGAACTCCTTTCTCGTCGCTGCTACCCGTGAGAATGGAAACCTCGGCGCCATCGTCGACCCGGACACCCTGCTCTGGCACTTCGGCGGTAACCGACGGCGAGACCGCCGGCGAGTGACAACCGTCAGCCGCACAACCGATGATGGGCTTTGGGTTCGATCTCGAGCCGTCTCTCCCAATCCGGCGACCTCGCAAGACTCGTGGGTTTCGTTCCACCCCGACCGTGATCAACCCTACGTCGAGGGGCCCAACCTCGAACAGGCGATCCTCGATGCCTGCCGTCGAGGATCCTCGACAGGCGTCGGAGAACTGCTGGATCTCTGGTGGCGCCATCTGGTCGCGTTGGAGAGGCCCTTCGAGGGGCCCTTGGACCGTAGCCACCCCTTTCTTTCGGCTTCGACCAAAGCCACCCTGGAACCCAACTATCTCGACGTTCAGCCCTCGAATTTCATCCCGACCGACGACGGATTGGTGTTCATCGACCGCGAGTGGGTGGCGGAGCCGGTCGTCGATGCGGATATGGTTCGACTCCGGGCCCTGTGGTACCTGGCCCGGACTCTGATCATGTCCGGCGCCCCCCTCCCCTGGCCGATTGAGACGAGTGTTGAGTCACTGGCGACGCAGTGGATGAGCCGGTGGAAGACGGCCCCGGAAACGGCGATGTTTACGACCCTCTACTCCGCCGAGGCAGTCCTTCAGCTCGAGGTTTCGGGTGGTATTCCCGAGACCCTCGAGTCGGCATTGAAGATCCAAGGGCGGATGTCGCGAAAAAACGTCCTCGCCGGTCAGATTCTGGGGCGTTCCGCCTCAGAAACCGATGACCTGGTTGGGGCCTTGCAGGCGGCGATGGGCGAGGCGAGACAGTATCAACACTCACTCGAGAACCGGCTGGATGAAGCCAAGAGTTACACACTCAACCTCGAGGCCCAGATTGACCACCAACGACAGCGCGGTGACCAGGCGGAACAGCACTTTCAGGCAGCTCAATCGATGATTTCGAATCTCGAGCACCAAGCCTCCCAGGCTGTGGGTCACATCGGGCGACTCGAGCAGGAACTCGGCGAGGCCGCGGGGCATATCGAGAAGGTCGAAGAAACACTGAGTACAGTCCTCGAGGACGTGGCACACCTCCAAGCCATCGTGCGGTCCAAAGATTCAGATATTGCGAGTCTCGGCCACGACCTCGAGACCGGCGAAATTTCCCTGACCCAAACCCGGTCTCGCCTTGTGGAGGCGGAAACGTGGCGACGGGAATTCGAACGCCATCCCCTGGTTCGTTTCTATCGACGACTCCGTTGGTGGCTGCCTCAATAGGACTCAACCTCGGGTTAGCCCGTCCTTCTCACCAGTTTTCGTCGCGAGGGGCGGAAGACGTGGTGAGAAGGCCGGTTTCAAAACGATCCTCCGGTCTCCAGCTATTCCCAGCCATCGGAGCCACCGGTCTCGAATCCTGCCGAGAACATTCCGGAGCGGACGCAGGGGACGGGCCATCGCCCGACGGCATCTACCCGGTGGAGCGCGAGAAAACGCTCCCGAGCCACGGCGTAGCGCCTGATGCTGGGCAAGATGACCACCCCGTCGATGACGACACCGCCCATGGAGATCTCATCCGGCTGACGGATCAGGGTCCGGGGTTTCGTCCAAGTCGTACCGCCATCCGAGGACCGGATCATGGAGATCTCGGCCCCGGAGTACGATGTTCCCGGGTTTTCAACGTCGGTCGACGCGACAAACCACAGATCTGATCCGACCCGTACGAAGCCACCCGGTTCGCGATCGGCTTGAGCGTAGCCATCCCACAGGACCGAAGCGGGAGACCACGAAAAGCCTCCGTCTGATGATCGTTGCACCATGATCTCCGAGGCGCCGCCCTCTACCGTCTCCCACTCGAAGGCCAAGAGGACGGTACCGTCGGCCGTCACGAATGCCCTCGTATCCTCGAGGTTGATGCCCCAAGGCCCGGAAACGGCAGAAGATCGTCTCTCCCAGTTCAAGCCACCATCGGCCGACGCAAAACACACAATGATATAGGTCGCCTCATTGGTGTTGGGGGGCCCATCGACTTCGGTGACGAAGAGCAGGAGCCGGCCTTCGCCCAATGCCACAAGTTCGGTATCGATCAGCGTCTGAGACGATGTCACGGCCACGATAGGAGCACCCAGGCCGAGGCCCACCGAGGCGACCACCGCTCGCGGGGTCCGCCCCCGCTCGATCCACGAGGCCCAAACCCGGTAACCATCGGAAGTGATCGCCGGCCATCGAAGGCCCGGACGGGCCGCAATCGAGGAAAAAGAAAATGCCCCGTCTGTCGATTGCATGATGCCGAGACCGACCCCGATCAGGATCACTCTGCCGTCGTCGGTCGCCACCATCCGCGTATCGCCGACAACGGGGGCCAGACGGCACTGGTCGTCGATCGTTGCCGACTGTGGCGCACGCATCGGTGGGCGGCGTTGAGCCTGCGGCGGCGCCGAAGCACAGCCAATCCCGAGGCCGGCCAAGGCCACCAGAAGACATTTCCGAATACTCCACCGCATTTTCACCCCAGCATCATACGCTGGGAGACTGGAAGGCTGGAACATTGGCCCAGTATGTTATTACCTTCCCTTTTTGCGCCTTTTGTGGCTATTCCCCCCTCTTCGTGGCATTTCCCGGGAGTTTTGCTGACGCCTTGGCTGATAGCTTAGGCGCTCGCAAAATTCCAAAATAACCATATTCAACGCGACGATTGTCGGAAGCGGCCGGGGATAAACCCCGGCCCTACAATACATACCGTAGGGCCAGGGTTTACCCCTGGCCGAGCTTTGCGGGTTTTTGCAAACGGCTAAGCTGACAGCTGACAGCTCTGAGCGTACACTGGGCTCACAGTGCTGAGATCATCCTTGCATCGTCTCTTCCATGACCTTCCGCTGGTGGCGAGAGGTCTGAGGGCTGTCCGATATCGGACCCGGTTGGTTCGCGGAGAACCCGGCGGCGAAATCCGGTACAACGCCAAAGCCGGGGAGCCCTCCCAGGGATGGGGCGTCGCCTTGTGTTCCACCCTCGAACCCGAGAAGATCCGCCGGTGGACGACAGCTCAGACGCTGGAGAATATCGAGATCACCAATCAGGCGAACCCGGATCTTGGCTGGTTTCTGGCGCCCGGGGCGGTCCTCCCCACGGTACCTCCCGGCTGGTTGGAGTCCGCCCTGCTGGTGGCCTCGACGGAGCAGATCGACTCGCTGACTCTGGCCGAACGAATCAGCAATCCGCCCCTGGGCTTCCCCGCCTCGGCCGCTGAGCTGCTGGGCGCCCCTTGGCGTCCCCTGACGCTCTTTTCGGCTCAGAGCTTCCGTTGGGACCCAGAAACCGACACAGTTCAACCCCGCAGGTCCACACTGACGGCCAAGGTCATCGGCCCGGGCGGCATCGGTTCCGCCCCCCCTCACACATCGGCCAACTCAGCCCTACGCCGCGGCCCCTACCTGGGCAATCGCCCTCTCCCCGCTCTTCTGGAAATCGGACTCCGGGACCGCCTCCCGGTCGGCCGGATGAGCGGCGGAGATTCACGGCCGGGCGTCCTGGTCACGGCGCCTTTCCTCGCCCGAGGCGGCGCCGAACACACACTCTTCGAAACGCTGACAGTCTTGCGGTCCACCTGCCGCATGGCCTTCGTTACCCTGGCCCCCCACCGAGGGGAACTGGATGACCGTCGGGATGATTTCGAAGGGTTGAGCCCGCACCTCTTCAGCCTGGGCGATTGGGTTCACCCCGACGCGATGGTCCCGATTCTGCTCCACCTGATCGACCACCTGAACATCGAAGTCCTTTACAACGCCAACGGCACGACTCTCTTTTACGACTTCGCTCCGCGGCTCAAGGCAGCTCGCCCCGGCCTCCGCATCGTCGACCATCTCTACGATCACCGTGTCGGCTATATTGAGCGCTACCAGGATCCCGAGTTCTTACAATCCGTCGACGCCTGTGTCGCCGAAAACCGTCCGATCGCTGAGGTCCTGACCCACAAATACCACTGGCCCGCCAACCGCGTGCCGGTCATCTGGTCGTGCGGCAGGCCCGCAGACAGCCTCCCGCCTGAGGCTGCTCGGGACACGATCCGCCGCGACCTGCGCGTTGAGCTGGGCTACGCCAATGACGACATCGTCTTCTTGACGGCTGCCCGAATGCATGAACAGAAGCGTCCACTGGACCTCGTGCGTCTGGCCGAGGCAGTTGCCGACCGTCCCGATATCCACTTCCTCATTGTCGGAGGCGGCCCAATGGAGGAGGCCGTCGATGGTGCGATCGCCAACGCCCCGACCGCCCAAATCCAGCGCCTGCCCTTCCGGACGGACATTCCGGAATTGATCCTGGCCTCCGATGCCGGTTTGCTGGTCTCGGACTTCGAGGGTCTTCCGGTGTTCCTTCTGGAATGCCTCCAATTGGGCCGTCCTTTCCTGGGCACAGACGTCGGCGACCTGGGCAGGGTCCTCCGCGATACCGGGGCCGGCCTGGTCGTCGAAATGCCCGGGGATGTCGAGGCTCTGGCCGAGGCCGTCCGCAGCCTGGCCGATCCCGCGATGCGTCGAGATCTCGGTGCCAAAGCCCTGGCATCGGGTGGGAGGTTCTCACCAGAACACTGCGCCCGGGAGTACGGCAAAGCACTTTTCGGTGATCGCTCATGATTCCATTGGGACTTCGTCGTACAGCCCGGGCTATTCGCCGTGAGCTCTCCGTCCTCAAATACCGTCTCCTGCACGCCCTGGGAACTCGAGACCCGGCTCGGGTCGTCACGGCGCCGACCCGTAACCCAAGCCCTCCACTGACCCATCCGGCGGTCGGTGTCGTTGCGCCGCCCGACATCGGCGACGAACGCTTGAGAGCACTCCTGGCCAACCAAACCGAGACATCATGGACCCTGACGCCCGACGAACTCGCCCACACGAGGTGGTTCTGGTGCCCCGGCTCAGGACTCGAAGACCTGGAAGCCTGCCACCTGGAAAGCCTGGTACTGACGGCGGCCGCTCTCGACCTCAATTCAACGATCGGGGGATGGGCGGCGCCCGAAGGGACGACATGCCGCCCGAGGACCCTCGACCACGGCAGCCTGACCCTGGTACGCCGTCCCGAAGCCCACGCGGTGGGCGGGCCTGTTCACGGCGTCCTGGTGCCCCAGATCACCCAGAGGACACCTGAGATACCAGTCGCCACACCAGCCCACTCAAGCGGCGCCTACGTCCTGGATCATCTCGGGAGTCCGGGCGCCGTCATTCGCCTCCCCGTCCATGACGCCCACGCCCGCCTGACGGCACTACCGGCTGTGGCGGGGCCACCCACCGTCCTTTTCCTGGCGCCCTACCTCGCAGTTGGCGGCGCCGAGAAACTGCTCTTCGACCTGATCGAAGGCCTGAATCCCCAGCATCGGGTGGTGGTCGTCACCCTGGACCCGCACCGGGACGAACTGGGCCAAACGGTCGACCGATGTCGCCGCCTGACGCCCCACGTCTACACCCTGGGCGATTGGATCCCCCGAGAGGCTCGCATCGACGCCCTGCGCCATCTCATACGGCGGTGGCGGGTCGACGCACTGGTCTCGTGGAACGGCACGGTGGATTTCTACGACCACGCTCTGGCGCTGAAACGACAGTTCCCCGGCCTCCGAGTCCTCGCACAACTCTACAATCACCAGGGCGGCTGGATCGACCGAACAGATTCCGATCTTCTGGCAGGACTGGACGGCCACTTGGCCGTCAACGACCGAATCGGCGGGGCCCTGTTAGACCGGGGCGCGCCACCGGATCGGGTGCATACGGTGCACCACGGCGTTCGCGTGCCGGCGCCGGTGTCCGACGAGGACCGAATTCAACGACGGCGGGTCAAACGGGCCGAACTCGGGCTCTCCGAAGAAGCCGTCATCGTCGGGACCTTCATTCGACTGCACCCCCAGAAAAGGCCACTGGACATCGTTCGACTGGCCCGGAGACTGGAAGGGTCCCGGCTCCACTTTCTGCTTGTCGGCGGCGGCCCGGAGGAGGAAGCCCTCGAGGCCGAAATCCAACGTGATGCCCCCGCCAACCTCATGCGCCTCCCCCTACAGACTGAGACGCTTCACCTCTACGATGCCCTGGATATCTGCCTCCTGACCTCGGACTACGAGGGCCTTCCGGTCTTCCTCTTGGACGGCCTGGCCAGGGGAATTCCCTGCGTGGCAACCGCGGTCGGAGAGATCCCGGAGCTCTTGAGTGACGGTGGCGGCGTTCTGGTCGAAAGCCCCGGCGACCTCGACGCCCTCGCCGGTGCGCTCCTGAGCCTCGAAGACCCGGAGCGACGGGAGCGAGAAGGGCAGCGCGGCCGCCGGACGGTCGAGGACCGGTTCGGACTGGAAGCCTACGTCACCGCCTACAAGAGGCTGCTGTTCCCTGGGGGCTCCAGATGAGCCCCGCACCACGTTACTCCGTTTTGATCCCGGCATACAACCACGCCGAATTCGTCGAAGAGGCCGTCTCCAGTGCGCTCGAGGAGGGCGGCGATCTGGTCGAGGTGATCATCGTAGACGACGGGTCATCAGACGACACTCCCATCGTGCTGCAGGCCCTCCAAACTGACGACCGGGTCCAGGTCCACACCCAGGAGAATCAAGGCGCACACGCAGCACTCAACCACCTCCTCAGCTTGGGCCGCGGTGAGTTCGTCTTCATCACCGGAGCGTCGGGCGCGGGCAAGACCACGCTGCTCCGTCTCTTCCTCCGGCAGGAGCTACCCTCCGAGGGTCAGGTCCTCGTCAACGGCCGAAACGTCGGAGCGCTGCCCGCTTCCAAGGTTCCCGACCTGCGGAAATCCATCGGCGT
>DAOWGJ010000205.1 GCA_030637505.1 Holophagae bacterium | reverse complement strand
CGGCGGCTTTCGGGTGTCGTGAAGGCCCTTTTTCGTTGCATCCTCGGCCCGTACGGAGAGTACAGCTTCTCAAATGCGCCTCAAATGGCACTTCACGACCCTCCGAAATCCATCCGCCGTCAATGCCCTACACGCTCCTAGGTATGGGACGGGCTACTCCAGAATCTGATAATTCACATCCAGCCCAAAATCCGGCGGTGACCTGAAGTTCGCCAAGGTCAAGGCCAGCGGCTCGTAGTTGCCTGAGGGCTCACGGTGTGGGTGAAACCTCTGCAGCGGTCCGGCGATTCGGGTCCGGACACCGGCGTGGATTATCGACGCTCTGGCCACCGCACGGTTTCGCTTGCGCATCAGGCCGAAGATGATTCCGCCCTCGGTGTTGTGCATCGGGCCCAGAGGGTCAGGGCTCAGGTCCGCAAACAGGTCCGGGGCCAGTTTCAGCTCGTCTTTGACCTTCTCCAGCATCCACTGCAGCGCGATATCGGCCAATGAGCGGTCATCTTTGTAGCCCCCTCCGATATCGGAGTGCACCCCCGGAAACCACACCTCTTCGATCAGCTGATCCTCGGACATGCCCTGGTCACGCAGGGTATGCGGGAAATACTGGGTGCGCCGCTCGTCGATGGACACCGCGTGGTACAGGCGCTGGATGGGTTCCCACACGGTCATCCGGTGAAAGCGGTGCCACAATTTTCTTCGAATGTCCGAGGTTCGCGCCTGGCGTCCGATCGAGCCCACCGTGTCCCACACGCATATGGCCTCGACCTGGGCCTTGGTGGCGCCATGCTCGTCCTCAAGCTGCTTCACCATGGAGGGGAAGACCCTCAAATTGCGGTTCTTCTTGTATGCCTTCCAGAATTTCCACCGCTGCCGCCAGGTCGCCCCGGGCGGCGCCAGGCCGCACAGGCTGATCATGCTCGCCAGGCTGCGGACGGTGTAGGCGCCCCGGCTGAAGCCGAAGAGGTAGATCGTGGCGCCCTCCTCGAAATGGTCGGAAATGAACTTGAAACCCTGGCGCACGTTCAAGGCCAAGCCGACACCGAAGACCCGCCCGCGTATGAGGTTGATCCAGCGTGTCCCCACACCCGGGTCGTACAACACCGGTTGGTCTTCATCCTGGTTGAGCATCGCCTTGTAGGTACGCCACACATTTGTGCGGTCATTCCTGTCCGCTGCGGTGCCGTCGGAAAAGAATACGATCCGCTTGGCCATCCCTGTGATTCCCTCCACCTCGGTCATCTGTCACCAGAATCTACCAATAGTGTACGCCGTGCAGGAGAAACCTTGGGGGAGGAGTTCTCGAGTCGTTGAATCAGCTGGGGGTGCGCCCAAGGACAACGTCAGGAATGGAACACTCCGTTAGAAACCCCATTTTTCGCGTGGATTCTACTCAGCACTCGAGCTTTCGAGTTCCTTTTCGAGTCGGTCCAACGTCGACTTGAAGATCTCGAGCCGCTGGTCCCCTACCCGTCCAGCCGTCTTCACCGCGGTGATGTAGTTGGCGAGGGCATCATCGAGCTGCCCTGCCTTCTCAAGAGCCTCGCCCAAGCTGTCGTAGACGTTGGCGGAGTCGGGATAGAGTTCCACGTTGTATCGGAAGATTTTGATGGCGCCTTCACTGTCGTCATTCCCGAGGGCCTGGTATCCGATCGCGTTGACCCCCAGTTCCGCAGGAATGACGGTGAAGCCGTAGCGCGAGGAGAGTCCGGCGTAATGCGCCTTGAGGCCGTCGATTCCGCCGGTGAACTGGCCGGTTTCGGGGTCTCTGGGGGGGCTCCAGGCCTCGAAAACTTTCTGCAGTCCCCAGTATTGTGCGCGCAAGACGACCGATCCGTGGGTCTCGTCGGGCAGACGTCTGACCTCCCACTCGAATCCCTCCGCTTCCGCCTCCTCAAGGGCCTTTTCGAAGCGATCGAGGCGGTTGGGCCTCGGGGCGCCCTCCTCCTCGTTGCCCATGGCCACGAAGAGTGTCGCCTCGACCTCGGAGCGATCGGCGAAGAACAAGCGCGCCTGCCGCAGCGGCAACTCTTCGTCCCACCTCAGGCTCGGGCTGACGGCGAGCACAGCCGGGAACATATCCGGCCGGGTGAAGAAAACGTTGAGGGCGAAGAGCCCACCGAACGAGTGGCCGCTGAAGACGCGGTACGGCATCGTACGGTAGTTCTCATCGACCCAGGGGAAGAGTTCGTCTGAGAAGAAGTCGAGGAACTTCGAGGCGCCACCGCTGGACGGAAAATCACGCTCGGTGCCGTCGTCGTTGGTTATTACGGCGTGGGTCGGGGTCAGATCGCGGGTGCGGTCGGTATTGTTTACGCCGACGATGATCATTTGCGGTATGAGCCCGTTGTCGGCCAGAAAGTCAACCGTGCCGCGGGTGTGGGTCAGGTGCGCGCCGCCGTCGGTCATGTAGAGCACCGGAAAATGTCGGCTGCCCCGTTCATAGCCGGGCGGGGTGCTGACGAGGATCGTGCGCTCCTCACCCATGACCTTCGATTGGATCTGGATGGTCTCGCCGATAGTAATGGGCTCGCCGGCAAAGGTGAAAACCGACGCCAGGAACACACAGAGAACGAAGCAGGCTGTTTTTCTCACGAAACCTCCAGATGCAGAATTGATTTACCTCTCGAAAACGCAGCATCGTCCGTTCTACGTGCTGATCCCCAACCCGGTTTCGTGTTTTCCAACACCGTTCATCAGAATTCTCTGGACCATCCAGCCTCAAGGGAATTGCTATCATGTGCTCGCCATGCGGAAAACCGTTTTCATTATGCTCGTAATGGTCCTGGCGGTCGCCACCATGCTCCAGGCTCAGGCCCTTCCTCCGACACTGGAATTCAGACACCAAGGGCTCAAGATCGACACTGCCCCCGTACGAAACCGGGTCGAGGTGTCGCCGATCATGACGCTCCTCGGAGGCGAGGCGGCCTTTTCCGCCTCCGCCGGGGTCTGGGCCCTGTCGCTGGGCGAACACCTGGTACAAGTCTCCCCCGACCGTCGCCTGGTTCTGGTCAACGGCAAGCTGGCGGAAGCCAGGGACGCACCGATCAGCTCGCCTGCCGGCATCGCGGTCACGCTCAGTTTCCTCGACGATTTCATCCTGGCCCCGTTCGGCTTCCACCTCGAAGCATTCGTCGGCGGATACTCGATTGTCCCCGGCGTCAGTTCCGGTAGACCCATCACCGTCCGCCCGGCGGCTGCGGACTTCAGGGCAACGACAACGCTGGTGCTGTCGCTCGATCGGACGGTCGAGGCCTCGGTCGAGGCCCGACCCGGGGGCGGCGTGGTCATCCTGATGCCACGATCGGCGCCCTTCATCGAAAGTCCCAACCGCCTTCGGTCCCGCCGGGTCCGGGCGGTCATCGCGGCGCCCGGCCGGCTCGAAGTTGAACTCAGCCCGGGCGTCGGATTGATCTCCTGGAATGTACTGACCAGGCCCGACCGGGTGGTGATGGAACTGGGCCCGGTGCCCCCGACGCCGACCCCGGCGCCGATCATCGCCCGACCGATAGAGCGATCCGGGCCTCGTCCCATCGTCATCGATCCCGGTCACGGCGGCGAAGACACCGGCGCCGTCGGAGAATCGGGCCTGACCGAGAAGGAGCTGGCCCTTGCGATTGCAGGCCGGTTGGCACGAGTCCTCCGGGCAGCGGGCCATCCCGTCCGCCTGACCCGTGACGGGGACGTGGGACGAGCCCTGACTGACCGTGCCGCCCTGGCCAACCGTCTCGATGCTCAGGGTTTCGTCTCTCTCCATGCCAACGCGTGGACAGCGCCCTCGGTTCACGGCGCCGAGACCTACTACATGAGCCTGGACGATCGGGCCAGCGACGCGGCCGCCCAGTCCACTGCCGATCTGGAAAACCGGGCCAATGGAGGCTCGTCAGGCCAGGGCTCAACCTTGGACCTGATCCTCTGGGACATGGCTCAATCCGAGGTACTCAACGAGAGTGCCCGCCTGGCCCTCCGGGTGCAAGCGCGGCTCAACGCCCTGTTGGGCCTCAAGGATCGGGGAGTCAAGCAGGCGCCATTCGTCGTCTTGACCGGTGCGACCATGCCGGCTGTCCTGGTCGAGGTCGGCTTTCTTTCGAACTCCGAAGAAATGAAGCAGCTGGCCTCACCGGACCACCAACAGGCCCTGGCCGATGCCATCGCTCTGGGTATCAGGGACTTTCTGGCCAGACAATGAATGTCCGCCTGATCGTCATCCTGCTGGCCGGCCTGGCCATCGGGGCCCTGCTGGCTTGGCTCCTGGTGGCGGGGTCCAGCCAGGTAATGCCGATTGCGGATGTCATTCCCGCTGAGCCACCGCCCACGGCAACCCCTGCGCCCGAGCAGAGAATCACCCTCTTTTTCGCGGGTAACGACGGGCTTCTTTATCCTGAGATCCGAACGGTGCCCCTCCCAGAGGAAACGACGGCCCGAATCCGTATTGTGTTCGCTGAATTACTCGCCGGTCCCCGGAGTTCCCTCCAGCCGATTCTCCCCTACCCGGCAGAACTGAGATCCATTTTCGTGACCCCGGATGGCCAGGCCTACCTCGATCTCAGCGGTCCGCCCGAGCCTCTCGGAGGCTCGGCGACCGAACTGATGATGGTCTACGGCATGGTCAACTCGATCCTGCTGAACACCGAAGTCGTCGCGGTGCAGGTGCTTTTCGATGGAACCGAACGGTCGACGCTGACGGGACATCTGGATCTCTCGCGACCCCTGGTCCTCAACAAACACTTCATCGGCGCCTCATGAACGCCAGAGGTATCGACGCCCGCCCCGTGAGGAATCGTTGATGCGGGAAGCCATCGGCATCTTCGACTCGGGCGTTGGCGGATTGACCGTCTTGAAGGCGCTCCGAAAGAGGCTTCCGGAACAGGACTATCTCTACCTGGGCGACACGGCCCGCCTCCCCTACGGCTCGAAATCCGAGACGACAATCCGGCGATACGCCCTCAATGCCGCGGAGCATTTGTTCCGGAACGACATCAGACTCCTGGTCGTGGCCTGCAACACGGCGTCAGCGTTCGCCCTCCCTGCCCTGACCGAGATCTCTCCGGTCCCAGTGATCGGCGTGATTGAACCCGGGGTCCGCGCGGCACTGGCCGGCGGCGCCCGGAAGGTGGCAGTCATCGGCACTGAAGGCACCATCCGTTCGGGCGCCTATCAGAAGGCCCTCCACCGGGCAGCGCCCGAGGTGTCGGTTACGGCAGCCCCGTGCCCATTGTTCGTTCCACTAGCGGAAGAGGGCTGGGGCGATCACCCAATAACGGACCAGATCGCCGAGATCTACCTCCGACCGCTGTTGGATACGGGGCTCGAAGCCATCATTCTCGGGTGCACCCACTATCCGCTGTTGAGGCCTTCTCTCGCCAGAGTCGCCGGACCGGGCGTCAGCCTGATCGACTCGGCGACAGCAGTGACCGATGCGGTCGTCCAGCGATTCCGAGGCCCCTCCGCCGGCAGAGGAGGAGTGGGGCAAGTCGCAATCCACTTGACCGATGCTTCAGACCGTTTTCGGAGAATTGCCAGGGCCATCCTTGGGTCAGACCCGGAGCATCTCGAGGTTGTAGACCTTTAGCGACTTATCCACGAACTGCTTCGAAAGACGAAGCAGAGCTGATAGCTACCCGGAGAGTCGGGTCATGGCTGTCTTGACGCCTTCGGCATGATCTTCCGGGACGATGAAATCCAACTCAAAGACTGTCGAGGCCGCGCCACGGTGGCGCCTGAGAACCAGGGCCCAGGTGATCGGGGCCGTGCGCAGCACGCACTCCGGTTCTCCCGGGGCCTCTGGGTCGTAGGCCAGGGGATCGAGAATCTCACCAAGGTGGTGGCCCCGTTTCAAGGCCAGCCACACCAGGACCCTCTCTTCAAGAACCGACCGACGGCACGACAGGGCCAACCGTTCGGCCAGATCGTTGATCGTCGAACCGAGGGGAACCGCAATCGTCTCCTGCCGACCCGACTCCCGGTGCACCAGGTGAAAGACCTCACCACCGAAGCCCAGGCCCTCAGCAATGCGAACGACAGAATGGGTGATCATATGAACACCGTCCAGCGAATGGGGAATATCGATTGTTGCCACCACCCTGGTCCATTCCGACTCCGAACGCTCGAAGGCCTCAATGTGGGACGTGACGACAACCTCAGGTCCACGCCGCCTCCGGGCCCACGACCGGTACAGGGCAGCCATCGGCGCCAGCACCGCCAGTGCCGGAGCAGCAACGAGCGCTCGAAGACACCCACCGCGTCCCGTGGCAACGCCCTCAACGCCGGGTTCATGCTTGGTCGTCACAGCCGCATTGTAGCCGTTTGGAGCGCAGGTCTCCGTACCTGCATTGAAAAGCTGGGACGCTAGGAAGCCGAGTGGTGGGCCAAGGCCCACCCTACAAAGAGTTGACCGTCTCGTAGCCGAGTGGTGGGCCAAGGCCCACCCTACACAGAATTGACCGTCTCGTAGGGTGGGCCTTGGCCCACCATCGTGCCTTCGCGTCCCAGCGCCACAGAGTCCTGGCTTCCGAGCTTCCCGGCTGACAGCTGATAGCTGATAGCTGACAGCGTCTATGCTACCTTTTGCTCAATGAAACTCATCATTCAGATCCCGGCCTGGAACGAAGAAGCCTGCCTTGGCCGGACCCTGGACAGCCTCCCCACCGAGATCGACGGTTTTGACGAAGTAGGTGTGCAGGTCGTTGACGACGGTTCGACCGACCTCACGGCCGAGATCGCCCGGGACCACGGCGCAAAGGTCGTCCGTTTGCCCGTGCACCGCGGCCTGGCGGTCGCTTTTGCGACCGGCCTCCGGGCCGCCGTGGAAGACGGCGCCGACGTCATCGTCAACACCGATGCAGACGGCCAATACGATCCCCGAGACATCACCGCGTTGGTGGCGCCGATCCTGTCAGGCGAAGCCCAGATGGTCATAGGAGATCGTCAGGTCGAGAACCTCAATCGATTCTCGACGACCAAAAAACTCCTCCAAAAACTGGGGTCGTGGGTCGTCAGGAAACTCTCCCATACCAACGTCAGGGATGCCACCTCCGGGTTCAGGGCCATCACACGGCAAACCGCCCTCAAACTCCACGTCTTCACGCGTTTCACCTACACTCTCGAAACTATTCTTCAGGCGGGGGAAGCAGGACTCAACGTTGTCTCGGTCCCGATCCGCTCGGCCTCCGAAGAGCAGCGACCCTCCCGACTTTTCAAATCCAACCTGGGCTATGTCCTCCGCTCGCTGGAAAGCCTGGCCCGAATCGTCGTCCTCTACAACCCTTTGAGGATTTTCCTGCGGATCGGCGCCATCCCCGTCACCGCCGGCGCGGCCCTGCTCCTTCGTTTCCTGTGGTACTTCTTCAGCGGCGACAGTCCGGCGGGCCACGTCCAGTCTCTACTGCTGGCCGTTGTCTTGATCCTCGTCGGCGTCCAGATTTGGGTCGTCGGGATCGTCGCCGACCTGATTGCCGTCAACCGTCGTCTGTTGGAAGAGGCGGTCGAACGAGCCCGCGACCGCCGGCTTCCACCCGGTCGATCGTGAGCGGCGACCGGGCGCCCCGAATCCGGCAGGCCTTTGGGGCGGCCGTCGCCGTCGCCTTGATCGCAGGGACGCTGTGGCTGGCCGGCCCCGCCAAGGTCAGTGCGCTGGTAATCGGCGTGACAAACGCTCACACGGGCTCGGCCCTGGCCGAGCCCGCCGATACCTTCATCATCCGCGGCCTGCACCT
>DAOWGJ010000406.1 GCA_030637505.1 Holophagae bacterium | reverse complement strand
GGTTGTATCTGCGTCGCGCTCCACCGTGGCTTTGGAGGATTCCCCAACCACGATTTCGGTGATCGGCAGAGAGCAGATCGAGACGACGGCAGCACAGAACATTGGTGATCTCCTGCGCACAGTGCCGGGGGTCAACGTGGTGCAGTCTTCGGCACGCGACATCAACGTTGCCAGCCGGGGCAGCAGCGATTTTCTGACCGGCACCCAGCTTGCCATGGTGGACGGGCGCCCCCTGTTCTTCGACTTTTTCAACCTGGTGTTCTGGGATTTGTTGTCGGTTTCCGCGCCGGACGTGCAGCAGATAGAAGTGGTGCGTGGCCCGGCCTCGGCCATGTGGGGCGCCAACGCCGTCACCGGCGTGGTCAACGTGGTGACCAGGGCGCCGCGGACTTCCCAGGGCCTCGAGATCACGATGACCGGCGGTCTGCTCGGACGCAGCGCCGAGGCGGGCGGTACCGGGGCCATGGGCGCGTTCAATGTGCGCTGGGCCGACGCGGTCAATGATCGCATCGCCTACCGCCTCTCGGCCGGGTACTACGCAAGCGACGCCTTCCAGCGGCCCACAGGCGTCTTGCCGATCATCGAGACACCGATCAAGCCCCCGGTCACCGTCGGCGGAGGTTCCTTCGACGACGTTACCTACGCCAATGAAGGCACCGCCCAGCCGAAGATCGATCTGAGGATCGACCAGGAAATCAGCCGTGACGGCAGCATCATCTACAGCGCCGGAATGTCAGGCACTCAGGGCATCATCCACACGCCCATCGGTCCGTTCGAGCTGCTCGACGACACAAAGCTCATCTACGGGCAGATAGCCTACACGCGGGGTGGTTTCCGCGCCTCTACTTTCGCCAACTATCTGTCAGGGGATGCCCCCGCGCTGGTCTCGGTGGACGGGGAGGGAAAGCCACTCCACATCGGGTTCAAGAGTGGAACATACGACCTCGACGTGGGATGGCGTGACCTGTACTTCAGCCGCCACCTGTTCTCCTTCGGCGGCAACTTCCGTCACAATACCTATGACTTGTCGATCGCCCCGGATGCCGATTCGCGCCAGCAGGCTGGGGTCTTCGTCCAAGACGAGATGGTCCTGGGGGCGTTTCGCATTGCTCTCGCCCTGAGGACCGACTACTTCGACAACCTCGACGACCTCCTCCTTTCACCGCGGGCGGCCGTGCTCTGGATGCCGTTGCCGGGCCACACCTTCAAGCTCTCCTTCAACCGTGCATTCCGTGCGCCCTCTGCGATCGACAATTACCTTGATATCTCTGTCACCGGCGGCTACTTCCCGGTGAGCGATTTTGACCCGAGGCTGGAGGACGACTTCCCCATCGTGGTCAACTCCATCGGAAATCTCAACCTCAAGGAGGAAACGATCGACGCATGGGAGATCGGCTACTCGGCGCAGCTCAACGACGGACGCACCCGGATTGACGTCAACGCCTATACCAGCAGGACTGACGATTTGATAACAACCAACCCGTCCAAGGAAGCTTTGGCCCTCGCCGGGATCGACCCCTACTACACCTCCGAAAATCCGCCTCCGGGGTGGCCCCTGCCGCCCATCGTGCTGGACTTTCTCGAGCAGTTTGATATTCGCTTCCCTTCGACGGTGATGATCATGAACATCGGTTCGGTGCGCAACCGCGGCATCGAGGCCTCGGTGACCCACCTCTTCCCGTCGGGCTGGAATGTCTACGCCAACTACTCATACCAGGCCGAGCCCGAGATGCTCGACCCGGTGGGCGACCCCATGCGACCACCGTCCGAATCCGTATCCGTGCCGCCGGCTCACCGGTTCAACGTGGGCCTCGGCTACAATACGAAAGACTACCTCGGCAGCCTCACAGTCAATTACTCGGATCGGGCATTCTTTGCGCAGGGTCTCAATCCCTCCTATCTGGGCTACAGCGATGACTACACTCTGGTTGGGGCAAGCTTCGGCAAGCGTTGGAAGCAAGGGAAGTTCACGACAACCCTCAAGGCACTCAATATGCTCGACCAGGAAGTGCAACAGCACGTCTTTGGTGATGTACTTCGGCGCACCGTGATGCTCGAGCTCCGCTGGGTGTACTGACCCTAGTGTAGTGCGCCTGAAGTTCGTTCCATTAGCTGGCGAGTCAACCGCGCCGCTGACGAGGCGCGACAACGCAGTCGTAGCTGGCTACTTCAAGGAGGAGCAACGAAGCCAGCGGTGTGGAGGGCCGTCAGGAGATGGCAGGAATCTCGGGCGCACTACACTAGCTCACCAGGTCCTCCTTGACCAACCACCGTGAGATCGATTGGGCCATCACTTCATGCCCCCTGACACTGGGATGCCAGAGGTCTCCGGGTTCTCGCTGGAGTTCCGAGACCGGCCGGCGTTTGAAGACCGGCATCAAATCCAGGGTCTCTAAGCCTGCCCCCCTGAAACGTTCGACCAGGGCCTCGTAGAGTTGATTGTCGGCCTCGGTGTACCGCCCCCAATCACCGCCTTCGGGCCAGGAAGGGAAGACGACGACAAAGACCGGGATCCCGGCGGCCACTGACATCCCGTGCACCTGATCGATCACGGTTCCCGTGTGGTCCCAATTCCACGCTTGAAGTTGCAGGTCACGTTGTTGTAAGCCCTGGAAATGACGGCGGAGGAATCTCTTTTTGAGGGCATGGTCCACCTTTCGGCGGAGATGGGCCCACACCTGGGACCGCGGTCGCGCGTAGTATCGGCCAAGGCCGCCATTGTTTCCATCGATCACCGGATCAGAGGCATCGTTGAGGTGAAACTGCCAGAGAATGGCGTCGGGCTCGAAATCCAGGACCGCCCCCCGCATCAAAGCCAGCTCCTGGGCGGCACAGTAGCCGGTGACCCCAAAGGCCAGGCATTCGATGGTCCGGTCCGGGAATTCTCCCCGCAAATTGTGTTCCAGACGGCGGACGAAGAGCTTTTCCAGCGGAACGTCCATCTGCATCGTGACGCTGTCCCCGACGACCGCCAGCCGAAAGACGTTTTCTGCCTTGGCTTTCGATCGTTCGACATCGCGGAAGCCGTGGCTGTTGAACATATCGTGCCATCCGGGCTTGAGCGTGTAGAGAAGGGGGGGATCTGCCCGAATGGTCCCCAGATCTGCATCGGACCGCCCCGCCAGGATTTCCTTCCGTTTGCCGATCTCCCGGACCTGCAGTGCCACCTCGAAAAGCACGAGGAGAACCAGCAGCGACAGCAGCGACAACGCCAACCGTTTCATAAGCCCAACTCTCGTACCGGGGACTGGATTGAATTCATGAAAACCCTCTCCACAAAATCCATGCACGCAGCGCAACCCTCCGGGGTAATGGTACCCTTTCGCCCACCGCAGGAGGTGGTTCATGACTCTGGAAAAACTCAATCAGGCCTTGGTTGCCGAGGTTGAACAGTTGTCGAACGAGGGGCGCGCCAAGGCGCCGGAACGCGTCATCGTCGGCTACGAGCCGCCCCGGGGCGCCAGGGGACCTCGCTACCGGCTCGAGGGCTCGGACCATTCCTTCATCCGGATGAATTCAAACTCCTATCTCAGCCTCTCCCATCACCCCGCTGTGATGGAGGCCGCCGATCAGGCCGCCCATGATTTCGGTGTCGGCCCCGGCGCGGTTCGCTTCATCGACGGCACCTTCTCGCACCACGTCGAGCTTGAACAGCGCATCGCCGCATTCACCGGCAAGCCCGCAGCCAAGATCTTCAACTCGGCCTACACCGCAAACCTCGGCTTGAGCCTGGCGATCAGCGGGCCGACGACCTTCTGGGTCGGTGACGCCCTCAACCACAACTCGATCATCCGGGCGATACGCATCGCGGGCGTGCCCCGGGATAACAAGGCGATCTACGCCCACAACGACATGGACGACCTCCAGCGATGCCTGGAGGGTGTACCCGAGATTATGGAGCGGGTCGTCGTCATCTTCGACGGAATCTTCTCCATGCGCGGCGACAACGCACCCATCGATGAGATTCACCGACGCTGCGAGCCCCATCGTGAGCGGTTCCCAAGCGGCCTGGTGACCGTAGTCGACGACTCTCACGGCCTTGGCGCCTACGGGGCCACCGGCCGCGGCACCGAGGATTACAGCGGGCAACAGACGGACATCACTGTCGGCACCTTCGGCAAGGCCTTCGGGGTCAACGGCGGCTTCGTCGCCGGCTCAGTCGAACTGACCGAGGCCATCCGCCAGAAGGCCGACACCTACATCTATACCAATCCCCTGAGCGTCGCCGACTGTGCGGCCGCATCGAAGGCGCTGGAAATCGCCGCTTCCGAAGAAGGCTTGGGATTGTTGAAGCACCTGCAAGCTCGAACGGCCCAATTCCGGCAGGGCATCACTGACCTCGGCTGGGAGAGCATTCCGGGGCCCCACCCCATCGTGCCCCTTTTGGTGCGGGATACCGCTCGAACCAAAACACTTGTCCGCCACTTCTTCGACAATGGCGTCCTGGTCGTCGGCCTGGCCTTCCCCGTCGTCCCCAAAGGCGACGACACCATTCGCGTGCAGATCAACGCTGCCCATACCGAAGCTGATGTCAGCGAAGCACTTGCCGTGCTGAAGGATTTCCAGGGTTGAACATGCCGGCTCAGGCGAGTCCGAACTACTGGGGTCCTCCCGCCACGCCCCCCGTCTCGAGATAGGTGCGGAGCCTCTGCTGGAGATCGCCTTCGAGGATAAGTGCTCCCGCCGCCCGCAGCCGATCCACCTCAGCTGCGGCCTCCTCGCACCTCTGGGGTTTCACCCTTTTCCCGGTGAATCGGTCGAAGCAGCTCCTGCCCACACCTTCGGAGAAAATGTGGCGGCCGTCCACCCACGCTCGATTTCCGACGGTCACGGGCCCTTCCTCGGGCTGCCCGAAGAGGTTCCTGCCCAGCCAGGGAAGGTCGCCCGGGTCGATGCCGAACAGTGCCGCGATGGTCGGCGGCAGGTCGACCAGGCCGATTGGGATGTCGACTTCTCCACGCGGGGCCTCGGCGAAGGGAAACCACATCACCAGCGGCACCCGCCCGTTGAGGATCGACTCGGCCCTCGTCGACCCGAAATCCATGACGCCGGAACCGTCCGAAATTCGATTCAGTCCCGCGCCGTGGTCTCCAAACACCACGACCACCGTTTTCGAGGCGAGACCCGCCGCGTTCAGGTTCTCGAGGAAGTTTCCGATCGCTTGGTCCGCCCACCGCATGGAGTGCAGGTAGCCGGCGATCGGCCCGCTGTCGATCCCCTGAAGGTCCAGAATCTCGAACTCGTCGGGAAAGCCCGAGAATGGATGATGATTGGACAGGGTGATCAGATAGGCGAAGAACGGCTCCGGCAGCTCGAGAAGCCGCCCGGCAGCCTGCTGCAGGAAATCCCGGTCGTTCAGCCCCCATCCGACCTTGCGTCCGGGCTCGAAGTCCTTGCCGTACAGCCTGGTGTCGAAGCCGAACGCCGGATGGCTGTAACGGCGGTTCCAGAAGCTTTCCCGGAAGGGAACGGCGACCAGCGTGGAGTAACCGCGCTCGCCGAGAATATCGGCGAGGCCGACGAGATCGTTGCCTTCGTGCCGGACCACCGCCGGACCCTTGGGGTCGGGCAGGAGGGAGGTCTGGCTCAGAAGCTCGGCGTCCGAGGTTCGGCCGAAAGAGGTCTGATCGAGGCACAGTGAGAACGACACCCCCTCTTCGGCCAGCCGATTCAACGTGGGCGTCACCTCCTGGCCGTTGACCTCGAGATTCAGAAGTTGGCCCTGCAACGACTCGACCTGGATCATCACCAGGTTGTACCCATGAGCGACACCGAACCGGTCGCCGGTTCCGGCACGCTGCGACCGCCGTTCATCGAGGAGGGTGGTCACGAACCGCCAGTCCTCCTCGGTGACGGCGACGTTCTGCAGCGCCTCCCGAGCCAGGCCGTAGGCGCTCGACATGTGATACCCCAACACCCCCAGGTTTTGTGCCGCCCTCAGGTGGAACCGATGATGCACCGACGTGCCTTGCTTGGGTCGCCCCACGCTCCACACCGCCCAGATGCCGGTGACGATCAGCACGCCGGCGCCTAACACCACCAATTTCCGCCGCGGACGGAGGGCCTGACGCCCCAACCCGGGCATCAAAAACAGCGCGGGCAGGAGGTCCGCGAAGAACCAGGCGTCCGACCACTCGAACAGGGTGAGGATGCTGCCGACAACCTGGCCGGTCTGTTCAACGGCGCCGAGGAGGGCGAAGGACGGAAGGTCGTGGAAGAACCTGATGTAGACCACGTCCGCGCACAAAAGCAGTGACAGCAAGGCATTGGCGCCCCACGTAGCCCACGGTCGCGCGCGTTGGGGTATCAGCATGATGAGGAGGGCGACCAGGATCGATGTAGCCAACGAAAACCATAGTCCCGTCGTCCTGGGCGGCCATCCGGCGGAAACGAGCACCCAGTTCTGCTTGACGACCATCGCCGCGATCAGCCAGTAGACATCGGCCTCAGGCGGGATGAACGCCGGGAGGGGATCATTCGACCTCCACCGCTTGCGGGCAATCACGGCAATCACGCAGACGGTGCTCAGCAGCACCCAGAATGGCAGCGTCTGGAGCGGCAGAGCCACGACCATATGCTCCGGCGCCGCTGTAGAGTCTGTCGCAGAGAACCAGGCCACCTCCTCCTCGACCATGTCCCACTGGAAGACGAAGATGCCCAAATATTCCGGTGCCCGAACTCTGGCCGTTACCTCGACGGTTGCCCCGGGATCCACGGAGCCTGGAAGCTGCGTGCGAACACCCAACTTCCATCGCTCGCTGCCGACTCTTCGCCATCGATAGGAGAGCCGCAGCGGACGGTCCAGGGGCCAGGTGAGGTCGCCGTCGTTGCGGATTACGACCCTGAACTTTGACCGCCGACCGATGCCCACGAGGTGCGGGATTTCGGACTCCACGACGGTGAATCGGTGCTTCAGAGGGGCCTCCGGCGTACCGGCGGCAACAACGTCGCTGTCCGTTGCCGGCGGCAACAGTCCTCCATCCCGTGCCGAGGCGCCGGCCGCGAAGAGGAAACCCACGAGCATCGGGAGCAGAACCAGGCGACAGGCTCCGGACAGGAGATCAAAGGCCTGCGCCCATCCGCAATGGCCGACCGTATTCCGGAGACTACTCCACATAGCCCAGGGCTCGCAGCCGTTCGTGGTCCGTCGCGAGGAGGTGACGGCGGTCCTCGGGCTTGGGCCCCTGAGGCTCCTCATTCTGCGAGATGGCCCGGTCCATCTCCCGCCGTAATCTCTCCAGGACTTCGCTTTGGTTCTCGGCGAGGTCGATGTGCTCTCCAGGGTCGGAACGCACGTCGTACAACCTCCACCCGTGGGAAGTTCGCTCATAGTTGCTGATGATCTTGACCAGCTTGAAGCGTCCGCTGGAGATGGCACTGCCGACGAAGTGTTTCTGCCATTTGCACTGATACACGAGGGACCGAGGGTCGAGCCCGGCTGCCGAGGAGGGGTCGTCGAGCACGGGGAGCATTGAACGGCCGTCCACATGGGGCCGGGACTGGAGCCCCGCCACATCAAGGATGGTGGGAAAGAGGTCGAGCAGGCTGACGGGGGTGGAGATTTGCGAAGCCTCCCGCTGCCCCGGCATCTTCACGTACAGCGGGACGTGCAACAGCTCACGGTGCATCGAGGTGCCGTGATTGAAGCCGCCATGGTCGAAAAGCTCCTCGCCGTGGTCCGCGGTGAGGATGATCAGCGTGTTGTCAAAGAGCCCCCTGCTCGACAACAAGGCGAAAATTCGAGCCACCTGGTCGGTTGTGTATCGCACGGCGGTGTCGTACTGGTCGATCAGGCTTTCCACGTAGGCCGGGTCGACCTGCTCGCGCAGATCGAGCCGCCCCTTCCGCATGATGGCGCGCATCGGCTCACCGAAGTATTTGAACCGTCGGCTGGGGGGACGACCCAACAGCACCCGGCGCGCCTCCTTCGGAACCTTGTACGGGCCGTGAACGTTCATGGGCTGGAGGTAGAGAAAAAAGGGCTGCGGAGGATCCTCGGTGAGCCATGTGTCCACCCAATGCACCATCTCCGCCACATCCGGAGAGGCACCAAACTTCCCCCGGTGATCTTCGAAGAGATCAAACCCCTGGTCGAAGCCGAAGTCAGGCCTGATGTAGGGGTTGAACGAGACCGCGGCCGTCTGCCAGCCGCCGTCTCGAAGCACCTCAGCCACAGTGACCAGATCTTCAGGCAGTGCGAAGCCCATACGATGAAGCCGGTGGCGCGCGGGATGGAGGCCGGTCATGACGGAGGCGACGCTCGGCACGGTCCACGGCGCGGGCGAGGTGCAATCGGTAAACAGGGTCGCGGTCTCCGCAAAACCGTCGAGCGCCGGCGCGGTCGGCCGCCCGTAGCCGTAGTGGCTGAGGTGATCGGCCCGCAATGTGTCGATGACGATCAGCACAATATTGGGTGGGCGTTCGGGCGCACACCCCGACATCGGCGATACCGCCGCCGCCAATGCCAAGAGGACCATCCCAAAAGAACGTTTCATGGCACCGAATATACGCGTGTCGGCCGGAAGCTGCATCCGTGGTCAGACCATCAGACGATCCGGCGGAAGGGGCGGTTTGATTGGGGAGTGTTTCAGAATCCGCAAATCTGTTGGGCCCGGCACTGTTTCGTTCAAGCTTCCCGGTCCGGGATGACATCGAGGTGGCGCGCACCCACCCGTAGCGCCCTCGAACGGATGAACATCGGAAGGCCCAGAATCAGGGCAGCACAGATTCCGGCCGTCAATCCATGCAGCGCCTGCAACGAGTCAGGCCGGTGCACCCCCCGCAGCACCACTATCGTCGGCCAAATCGACAGTAGGGTCACGGCCAACAGCAGGGCGCCACCCGTCAGCATGAAAAACAACCCGCCAAATCCGGTTGCCACCTCGACCGGGTTATCTGCGTCGAATCGAGGGTAGCGCGCCCCAAGGCCGATGGCGAGACCGACCACCCCGAAGGCGATGGGGGTAATGGTCAGGATGGAGAGCACACTGAGCCATGGATCGGTACCCAGGAAAACATGGGTCGTGACCATCAGCAGGGCGGCGAAGAATGCAAGCGGCAAAAACCAGGCGGCCGCCTTGGCCCTGAGAAACGACCGCATCGATTGTGGGGCGCTGAGGATCAACCAAAACGCCGGCCCTTCAAGCGAAACTGCCGGATAAACGAAGCGCACCGCAAGGGCCACGACGATAAAACCGCACAGGCCGAGGTTGAGGAAGTGCAGGCCGAGGTCCGAGATCATACCCGTGCCGGCGATGACACGGATGTACTTGAAGTTGAGCACATAGATGGCGACGATGGCGGCCAGCGTCAGCATCTGTGACCACTGTGCCGGGTCCCGCACGAAGATCAGTCGGTCCTTTTTTCGCAATCCGGCCCCATACTCGAGGATCTCGCTGCTCGGCCGGCCAAACGTTGTGCGTTTGCCGAGACGCCGACGACCCGCTGGACGATGCAGACCTTCCTGGGCACGTGAGAAGGCGCCCGGGTGCAAGGCGCGAAAAAACCAACCCCCAAGGAAGAACATCATCACGCTGGTGCTCAGGAGCAGCGCAACGGGATGGCCGCCAGTTTTGCCGGACCATGCAAGGTGGGGCCACAGGGCGTCGAGGGCCCAGGACGAGGGCAACCACGCCGGGTCAAGTCCCTGCATCGTTCGCAACGCATCGATCAGCGGCGCACCGAGATCGGGGTTCATGAGCTTTTCCGGCTCAAGCCTTCGCAGCAGAAAGACCAGGACCCCGAGCGCGAGCGCGCCGACCGTCACGAGCACATGCCGCGCTCGCCGAGCCGACAAAACCGAGGTCAGAAGCAGCGAGACGATGACTCCGATGGCGGTCGGAATAGCGGCCATTGCCACGTACACCGCGGCCAAAGAGGCGTAGAAAACCGGACCCGCACCGAGCAAACGGCCGATCGCGACGAAGATCGGCGTACTGAAGGGAATCACCATCCACGACGCGAGCACGCTGGTCTGAAAGAACCGCGCAGCATAAAGCGAGTAAGCCCCCACCGGCCGGGAGATGAGCAGTTGCAAATCCTCGGCAAGGTAGAGATTTGAAAACGCACCCACAAGGCTGGAAAAGGCCAGCAGCGAGAAGATGGCGAGCAGCACCATAGCCAAGGCGCGACGAACGACAATCTCACCGATCGGCTCGATCTCGAGGCAGCGGGAGAAGAACCAGTGAGCGCCGCCATAGACCCCAATTGAAAAGAATACGGCGAGCAGCGCCAACACAAGCAGGCGCCGGCGATCACCAGGAGAGGTCCGATAGGAGTTTCGCAAGGACCGTGCATGAACGCCGGCCAGGAGCACAAACTGCCTCACCCGTCATGCTCCTCGGTCAAGGCAAGGAAGATGTCTTCGAGGGCGCTGCCCGGGCGGTCCGCCTCGATTCTGAGTTCATCCATCGTGCCGAGGGCCACGATCTTCCCGTGGTGGATGATGGCGATCCTGTCGCACACCTCCTGGGCAACGGACATCGTATGCGTGCTCAAGAACACCGCCAGTTGTTGCTCGGCGCTGAGTCTGCGGAAGAAGTGTTTGACCAGTTTTGCCCCTCGCGGGTCAAGGCCTACCATCGGTTCATCAACAATCAGCAGCTTTGGCCGCGGCAGCATGGCCGCGGAGAAGGCAAGGCGCTGCTTCATTCCATGCGAGTAGGTCTCGACGAGGCGGTCGGCCCAGTCGGTGAGACCGAATACATCGAGGAGTTCCGCGCCCCGCTCGGAAACATCCTGCCGTCCCATGCCGTACAGCCCGCCGACGAACCTCAGAAGCTCGAGCCCTGTCAGCTTGTCGTAGAGGAAGGGTCGATCGGGAATGAAGGCCGTCACCGCCTTGGCGGCCAGCGGCTCGTCGGCGAGATCGTGGCCGTCAATCTCGATGCGGCCGGCACTCGGCCTCAAAAGGCCCGCAACCATCCGCATCGTGGTCGACTTTCCGGCGCCGTTGGGCCCGAGAAAGCCGAAAACCTCGCCTCTCAACACGTCGAAATCAATGCCGTCAACGGCCGCAAACCCACCGAAGTATTTGACGACTGATTGCACTCGAAGGATCGTGCTCATTCCACCTCTCCCGCCGGAGACAGACCACGCGTCGCCTCGGCCAACAGCGCCGGCTCAAGTCGCAGATGGGCGCCACCCACGCCTTCGCGGTCGAAACCCCAGGTCGCCTCGGCTTCAGTTTCACGAACCGCGACAACTCCGAAAGGAAGCTCTTCTCGAAGAGTCTCCCCAATCCCGTTGACCCAGACATCGTACGCCGTGTCGGCAAGACGCCGGCGCAAATGGTAGGCATGTACCGTCCCGTCGACGACCGCCAGATCCTCACGACCAAGGAACTCGAGAGTCATCACCCGTGGCGCCAGCGCCAGGGGGTCGAAGACCGGGATTTCGTATCGTGATCCGACCTCCAAATCTGTCTGCAGCACGATCATGGCGGCCCCGAGATCGAGAGTTGGTGGGTCTTCAATCTCGAGGGTCGTTCGGTGCCTCAGACCGGCCGCCTCGAGATCGACCCTCAGCAGACCATCGCCGATCGTGCCCACCGCCTCGACCTCGAACAACCCACCACTGATCGACAAGGAAAAGTGAGAGAGCTCGAGCTTCCGGTTCATCGTCGCTTCGAACTCGGTGTCGATACGTTGCTCCAGACCGAGAATTTCGAGGTTGAGCAACGCCCGGTGGCGCATCGCAAAACCACCGGCCTCTCGACGACGCTCGAGGCGGGCAAACCCAATCTTGTCATCGCCGGAGTAAAGCCCATACCAACTCACTCCCTCCCGAAAACCCGCCAGCGCCTCGTCCCGGGTCAAGCGAACATCGACCTCCCGGCCTGCCCACCTGAGGTTTGGAAGGTCAGCGATCATCACCGAGGAGAAAACACCCACCGCGAGTACGCCCCAGAAATCGAACGCCGAAAGCCTCATCCCCTCCATGCTAACCCGCACATCTCCAATCAAGCTGATCGAGAGGGAGATCGCGCCTCTGCTGTGACGATGAGGTAAAATCTCGGGCAATCAAGCGGCAAGACCGAACGCTTCGTTGCCGTGGAGGGAGAAGAGCTCATGGACACCAGTATTCGCGTCATACCGGCCCTGATCATCGGCATCGTCCTCGCCTGCACGCCGGTCATCGTTGGAGCAGAGACCCCGCGGGACAGCACCTGGGTCATGACCTTCGACCACGATTTTTACAACTGGGCCACACCCCACGAGGATACCTTCACCTTTCCGCCTCTCACCGAGCAGTTCGCCCAGGTCCTGCTCCACTACACCATCGAGTGTCCGACGGCGCCGGGCGACTGTGACCCGTGGGACCGCCTGGGATACCTCAAGGTGCTGCATGAAGAGCCCGATCTTTCGGCGACCGAGTACGAGATTGCCCGGATCGTGACTCCCTACGACATCACCGGCGGCTCCTACCCGGGTTCATGCTCCTGGATTCTCGACGTGACCGACTACCGTCCGATCCTTCACGACCAGGTCACACTGAGCAATTACATCGAGACCTGGATCGGCGGCGACCGCGGGTGGATCGTCACCATCGAGTTCGAGTTCATCCCCGGCACTCCGGCCATTAAGGTGCACTCGATCATCAACCTGTGGACCGGCTACCGCCTCGTCTACGGTGACCCCGACAACCCCATCGACGCCTACCTCCAGCCGGTGCCGGTCGAGATTCCCAGTGACGTCGTGGCGGCCAAGATCCGCGCGATCACAACCGGTCACGGTCAGGGCAACACCCACAACGCCGCCGAGTTCTCGGTCAAGTGGCACTCGGTCAGCGTCGACTCCACTGATTTCTCCCACAACCTCTGGCGCAACGACTGCAACGTCAACCCCTGCAGCCCCCAGGGCGGTACCTGGCCCTACTCCCGAGCCGGCTGGTGCCCGGGCGACAAGGTCGATCCCTGGGATGTAGACATCAGCGCCGACATCACCCCCAACACCACCGCCTGGCTCGACTACGAGATTCAACCCTACGAGAACCTCTGCCGACCTACCAACCCCGACTGTATCAACGGCGTGACCTGTACCGACTGCGACTACAACTACACCGGGCACACCGAGCCCGTCTATGCCCTGGTTGGCCAGTTGATTCTGTACAAGGTGAACCCCTTCATCTTTGCCGACGGATTCGAGTCTGGTGACGCCTTCGACTGGTCCTCGACCTCTCCCTGACGCACCAGAAATAGAAGTGTCGGGTCCAACAAATCCTGCCTACCGTAATAGAGTTGAAGGAGATTCATGATGCCCAGGCGATCGCGGGTTCTTCCGGAATGGGAAATTTTCAACCCGGGATCATGATGCGACAGAAAACAGACTCCTATGAGTTACCACTCCAATGAAACATGCTCCCGGTCTCGAACCCGTCCGTAAAGATCATTTCGCCGGGCTCTGGACCCATACCTGTATCGATCTGGCTGATGAAGGCATCTGACGTACCGCCGTTGAAGCTGGTGTCAAATGCTCCGTCAGTCGTCGGAAAATCCGCGGACCGGGTGTAACCGGCCGAGTACACGAATCCTGTCTCATTGACAGCGATGGCTCCAGGGCGATCTTCACCCGAACCACCGAGATACGTTCCGTACACCATCTGTGACAGATCAGCCGAAAGCCGGACAACGAATCCGTCGGCAGTCGGCGTGCCGAGGGCACCTGTAGGATCGCACTGGCCGTCGTTGCCACATTCGAGATCCGCTCCGTCTCCTGCTGTAGGAAAATCTATGGAGGTGGTCTCCCCAGTGACATAGATATCGCCATAGGCATCCAGAGCGATAGAACGAGTCGCCTCGTGATCTGAACCGCCGAGGTAGGTCAACGCTACGG
>DAOWGJ010000350.1 GCA_030637505.1 Holophagae bacterium | reverse complement strand
CTCAAGGCGTCCTGCGTCCAGTTCGCGCCGGCGTGCCTCGAGGTCGCGGCGTGTCGCTACCCCATGATCCATCCAGACCGCCATTGGCTGGGTCACCGGCGGAGTCGGGGGAAGGAGGTGAAGGAGATGGCGGGAGGTCTGATCGATGCCCATCGAAAAGTTCAGCGCCGACTGGGCGAGGTCCGCATTGGACTCGGACTCGACAAGCATCTCGTCCATCCGCGCGAGAAAAACCTGTGCGTTGAGGACCTCGGCATCAATGATGAACCCCTGCGCGGCGTACTTTTCCGCTAATGCGACATGGGCCGCCGTCGTTTCTCGGGCCCTCCGGACGACTTCCAGGTGCTCGGCCGCCTTGAGAGCGTTGGCGAAGGAGGTAGCGACGTCAAAGACTACTTTCTGTTGGGTGTGGGAGAGGTCCTTTGCGGCAGAAACTGCCATCAGTGAGGCCTGTTCGTTGCGGCTCGAGATCCTTCCCCCAACGTAGATCGGTTGGGTGACCTCAATTCTGGTGATCCAGGTGTCCAGAGCATCCGGCGTGTTGGGGTCGGACATGAAGAACTCGTCCATGTCGAACCGCCGTTGATTGAGGCTGAACGCAAAGACCTCGGCGGGGTTGTCGGTGTAGGAGAAAACCTCCACCAGGTCGATCGTTGGAAGATGATAACCGGCAGCCTGTTCTTCTCGAGCCTGGGCAGCGGAGACCTTGGCGGAGGATGCGGCAATCGTATGATTTCTCTCCAGGGCCGTCGTCATCGCCTGTTGCAGGGTCAGAGCTTCCGCGCCCGAAGGTGTCGCCAAAACAGCCGTTGCGGCGATCATCATCAGGAATGTTTGCACGTTTGGTAGCATCGACCTTCTCCTTCACCTTATAACCATTTAGGAATATACAGAAACATTAGCTTCTGTCAAGGCTTTCCCCCAGTACGCGAGGAGTATCTTACCTAAATCGGTCCTGTTTTCGAACTCTCTAGAAAGTTCAGCGCAGGTGACTGAGGTCCTTCAACACATCCTCCGCGTGGCTGGAGGGAGAGACCGAAGGGTAGGCCTTGAGGATCTTCCCGTCGGTGCCGACGAGGTAGGAGATTCTCTTCGGGACCGGGATCAGGAAACGACCGGCTCCGACCGCTTTGGCCAGAGTCTTGTCGCTGTCGGACAGGAGAAGAAAGGGAAGGTTGAATTTTTTGGCAAAGGCCCGATTGGATTGGGGGGTGTCGTAAGAAACTCCGAAGACCTTTATTTTGGCATCCTTCAGGTCAGACCATGCGTCGCGGAGGGCGCAGGCTTCTTTCGTGCAGCCGGGGGTGTCGGCTTTGGGATAGAAGTACACCAGATAGACCGATCCATCGAGATCCGAGGAATTGACGACAGAGTCGTCGTGGGCTTGAAGTTCAAAGGACGGAAATACTTCACCGGTCGTCAACATCTCGTCTCCAATGGCAGTCCCCGGTATGACGAGGAGGCTCAGGCATAGAAGGAAAGTCCAGGAGGGTTTCATGTCACTGCCTACAACACCCGGTCAAAGGCCAAGATTCCCAAATTTCTTGACCTGGGCCTGTGGGCCGGGTAGTGTGTGCCTCTGTTCAACTATATGGCGTGGCTCTTTTCGGTCACGACCGAAACTTTGGAGGCAACATGGCAGGCAAAGCAGATATGGTAACCCGTATTCACGAACTGACGAATATCACCAAGACCGACGTCGCGATGGTCTACGACGAGATTTTCTCCCAGATCGGTGAATCTCTCGCTGGTGGTGAAAAGGTGTCGGTTCCCAACTTTGGGACCTTCCTGGTTTCCGAGCGTGCGGCTCGGCAGGGTCGGAACCCGGCAACCGGCGCGACCATTCAGATCGCCGCGTCGAAGACCGCTCGTTTCAAGGCGTCGAAGAACCTCAAGACACAACTGTAGAAGGAGCTATCAGCTGTCAGCTGTCAGCTGTCGGCTGGGAGGAGATAGCCCTCATCGCATCATGGATGAGTGACTAGTCTCCAGACGCGAGTCTTTGCTCAAGTCGTTCTCCGAGAAGTAGAGCCAACTGTTCCTCCATGGGAGGAGGGGTTGGCTCGTTTTCTTTGAGCCATGGCCACGCAATCGCTGCGGGTGGTTCGGTTGACCTCGCCAAATTGTGTTCGATCGACGCACTGAGGACTCGAGGGGGAAGCCCACCGCCGACGCCGATGGCGATGAGTGGTGGTGTCCTGCCGCCCGGCTGCCCGATCAGGAGGTGCCCGAATTCGGCATCCATCGCTCGCATCAATCGGATCATTGGGTCGTTCCAAAGGGCCAGTTGGGCTTCCTGCGCAGGTGATAACGACTGTCGGCCACCAACATTGATACTCAGGGAGAACCGGGGCTCACCGGCCCAAGTCGGATGAGCAAGGCCCAAGAGCGTGATCGCCATGAAGAGTCGAAACATCGACACCGTCCTCTTTTTATAGCAACAATTGTCGCATGGAATCTCTTCCCTTCTGGGGTCTGGAGAGATTCCAACCCGAACACGGGCTCGGGACCAGTTCAAGATGCCACGCTACAATCTTCCGGGGGTATTCCCGATGCGGCGGTTGTTTTTCTTTCTCGTTGGTGTCCTGATCGCGTGTGGCGTGTCGGCCACTGTGTTGCCGGTGGAATACGCGATTGACGTCGAGCTGGACCCCCGGACGCACAGGCTCCAGGGCACCGAGAAGATCCGTTGGACCAATATGGGAGGAGCACCGACCGCCGAGCTCTGGTTCCACCTCTATCTCAATGCCTTTGCCAACCATCGTACGACCTTTATGCGGGGCATGGCGAAGGACACACATCGTGCAGAGGACACGGTGGAGCACCGATGGGGTTGGACCCGGTTGCTGTCCCTCCGTTTGGAAGATGGGACCGACCTGTTGCCGACCCTGGGGTTCGAGCGTCCCGACGACGGGAATCCGGACGACTTCACCGTCGCCCGAGTTGTGTTGGAACGTCCGGTCGAGCCGGGAGCATCCGTAACCCTTGATTTGGTCTTCGAGGCCCAACTCCCGGGGGTGATCGCACGGACTGGATGGGCCGGTGATTTCCATATGATGGGGCAGTGGTTTCCCAAGTTGGGGGTCTTCGAAGAGGCCGGGCATGGAGGGCGAACCGAAGCGGGGTGGAATTGCCATCAGTTCCATCCCTCAACCGAGTTCTACTCGGACTTTGGGCGCTATCGAGTACAGCTGACGGTGCCTGAGCACTTTGTCATCGGTGCCACAGGTATACAGGTGGAGGAGAGAGCGGTCTCGGAAGGAACGGCCCGAAAACGAACGCTGACATTCACTGCAGACCGGGTACATGATTTTGCGTGGTGCGCCGCCCCCGCCGACCTGATGGCGGTGATTGAGAGCGATTTTGATCCCGGACGCGACGTGCCGGCCCCTTGGTTGGAAAGGGCGCGATCTCTCTTGGGACTTAGTACTGCCGATCTGGAACTGCCGCCGGTTCATCTGCGTCTGCTCGTGCCCCAGACCCAGGTGAAGTTGGCGGATCGCATGCTGAGGAGCGCCCGCCTGGCGATGGCCTGGTACGGTCTGTTTTACGGCGCCTACCCCTACCCCCAATTGACCCTTGTCTCGCCACCCCCGGGCGCGGAAGAGGCCGCCGGCATGGAGTACCCGACCTTCATCACCACCGGTGCAACCAAATTGCTGGAGTATCCACCGGTGTCCTGGCTCTCGATCAACGAGGGTGTCACGATTCACGAATTCGGGCACCAGTACTTTCAAGGCATGCTGGCTTCAAATGAGTTCGAAGAGGCATGGTTGGACGAGGGTCTCAACACCTATGCGGACACTTCGTGCATGGAGGCCGTCAAGAACGATGGGCTCGTGCCGGAGATTCGGATTTCTGGGTCCTGGGCGACCAAGCGTCTGTCATGGGCCTTCCGCAAGTCCCCCCTGCAAGTGGACCGGGAGGCGTGGAAATTCAGGACCCGACGGGACTATGGGACCGCCAGTTATTCCAAAACCGCCCTCGCACTGAAAACCCTGGAAGGTCTTCTCGGCCCGGACGTTTTTGCTCGGGCCATGCGATCGTATGTTGACACTTGGCGCTTCCGTCATCCGACTGGGGACGATTTTCGGGCGGCGATCAGCGAGAGTGCCGGGGAGGATCTCGGTTGGTTTTTTGACCAAGCCCTCGAAGGGGATGCCATTGTCGACTGGGCGGTCGCAAATGTCGTTCAGCGCGAAAAGACAGTGTCTGAGGGGATGATGTGGGACGGCGGCCAGTGGGTAGAGCCGGCCGGCGAAATGGGCGACTCTGAGGATGATGATCCCTCAGAAGGACACGAGGCCTGGAACATCCATGCAGACATCATGCGCCGTGGGAATTTTCGAGGACCGATCGAGGTGATGTTCCGTTTTTCCGATGGTCGTGAAGAACGGCGTACCTGGGACGGACAGGATCGATGGGTTCGATTTGAATTCTCAAGTTCAGAGCGACTGGCTTCGGTGGTCATAGACCCTGAGGGCGTGTGGGCACTCGAGGGTGAGAGAAAGAACAACTATTGGCGGGATCAGCCCGATTCGGGTGCGGCGACGCGCCGGCTGTGGTGGGCTACGGCCGCCATGCGGTTGATGGCCTTCGTCGTTCAGCCGTGGAGTTAACCCCCATGTCTCACCAGCTTCCTACTGTGGCGTCCGATACACCATACCCTGGCGCCCTTTTCCCAACTCTCCCTCCTCGAAGTACGGGTCAGTATGCCTGCGTCGGTCGAGTCGCGAAAAAATCACCATGGCACGGCGTCTCGGGCGCCTCGCTACGAAATCCGGTGAGACATGGGGGTTTTTCATGAAAGAACAAAAACAGCGACCGTCGATCGTTTGGGGCGTGCGTGTGGCTGCCCGGATGTGGTCTCTGGTGTTGGTGGTGTGGCTGGTGGGTTTGGCCTTCTTTGTGCCGGCATCGATGGTGTTGCGCCGAGCAGCCCTCGATTCCTTGGGCCATGTGCCCGAGGGATTCGACCTCCCTGTCGGCGATGGCGCCATCCTGATTGTGGGGCTGGTGCGTGATGTTGCCGACACACTGGTCGTCGGCGTGGCCTTTGGCCTCGTTTTGGCATGGGCATGGACCGTCTTGTGGCACGCCGGAGTTGCACGGGTGTCGGTCTGGGACCCCGAAGGCTCGTCCGGAGTTTCTCGAGTCCTCGGGCTGGGCCTGGGTGCGTGGTGGCGCTACTGCCGTCTTTCCCTGGTTGCTCTGATAGCGTTCTTGGCCCTATTGGCCGTCATTTGGTTCCCTCTGACTTTGGGTATCAAGGCCGCTTTCGAGGCCATGGCCGAGGACCGTATGGTTCTTTTGATCGGCGTTGGTATTGGGTTCAGTCCGATAGCGAAATTCCTGGTGTGGGGGGCGACCCTGCGCGGCGCCTGGGAACTCGCTCGCCCCGACGCCCGCTCGCCGGTGATGGCGTGGTTGCGCGGGCTGATCGGTGTTTTCCGCCAGCCCTTCTCCACCTTTGGAACTCTGCTTGTCTTGGGCATTGGCCAGGCCGTACTGGCTCTGGTGCCTCTGGTTGCCCCGGTGTTTATTCCGGCCCTTCGGGGAACACCCCTCGGCTCGATGGTGGCCGCCGGAGCGACCCTGGCCGCGTCCTTTCTCCTGGTGGCCTTGTTCGCAGCCTTTGCGCCCATCAGCGGGGTCGTTTTCCGACCCGGACACGACGACGAGGCGTAACAATAACCCCTGCTGAAAGCCGATAGCTGACCGCTTCTACCCCACGTCCTTCAACCTCTTCGGCCCTGCCGCAGCGATCTCTTTCGGGCAGCCATCGGCAAAGTGCTTGAAGTTCTCGATGTAGCGGGCGGCCAGGGCGTCGTATCGGCGCCAGTAGTCGTCGGCGTTTCCCCAGGAGGTCGAGGGGTCGAGAACGTCAACCGGAACATCGGGACAGCTCAGGGGTACCTCGAAGCCGAACAGTTTGTCCTTGCGGTATTCGACCTCGTTCAGGCGGCCGTCCAATGCGGCGTTGAGCAGATTCCGGGTGTGGCGGATCGAGATTCTTTTGCCGACGTTGAAGCCGCCGCCGACCCACCCTGTATTGACCAGCCAGCAGGTGGCGCCGTGTTGCGCCATTCGGGCGCGCAGCATGTCGGCGTAGGTGAAGGGGTGGTGGACCATGAAGGGTGCGCCGAAGCAGGCCGAGAAGGCGATTTCCGGCTCGATGCCGAGGCCGATTTCGGTACCCGCGATCTTCGAGGTATAACCCGAGATGAAGTGGTAGACCGCGTGCTCGGAATCCAGGCGAGAAATTGGCGGCAGCACGCCCTGTGCGTCACAGGTCAGAAGGATGACGTTCTTGGGGTGGCTGGTGACCATACCCTCCGGAACAATGTTGGGGATGAACTCCAGCGGGTATGCCGCGCGGGTGTTCTCGGTGTTGCGGTCATCGTCGAGGTCGAGTTTTCGGGAGGTCTTGTCGTAGACCACGTTCTCCAGGATTGTGCCGAAACGCCGCGTGGTCTCGTAGATCTCGGGCTCGTGTTCGGCCGACAGCCGAATGACCTTGGCGTAGCAGCCGCCTTCAAAATTAAAAACGCCGCCCGAGGACCACCCGTGTTCGTCGTCGCCGATCAGGCGCCTGGAAGGGTCGGCCGACAGGGTCGTTTTGCCGGTCCCCGAGAGTCCAAAGAACAGGGCGGCATCGCCCTGGTCACCGACGTTTGCCGAGCAGTGCATGGCCAGGACTTCCCGCATGGGCAGCAGGAAATTCATGACGGTGAAGATGCTCTTCTTGATCTCGCCGCCATAGGAGGAGTTGCAGATCAGAACCAGGCGCTTGGAAAAGTTGATGATGATCGCGGTGTCCGTCCGGGTACCGTCGATACGAGGATCGACCTTGAACGACGGCACGGCGATGACGGTGAACTCCGGCACGTGGTTCTGGTACTCGTCCTGGGTTTCGGGGACGATGAACATATTGCGGGAGAACAACGATTGCCAAGCGTCCTCGGTGATCACCCGAATCGGCATGCGGTATTCCGGGTCAGCCCCGGCGTAGCAGTCCTGCACGAAGAGTTCTTCATCCTGAAGGTAGGCCTGGACTCGGGCAAACAGGGTGTCGAATTTCTCTGGGTCGTAGGGACGGTTGTATTCGCCCCACCAGATCTTGTCCTCGGTCGAGGCCTCACGGACGACGTACTTGTCCTGTGCGGCGCGAGCCGACCACTTGCCGGTGTTGACGACGAAGGGTCCGCCATTGGCGACATTGCCCTCCTTGCGGATTGTTGCCTCCTCGTAGAGGGCGGCCTCCGGCAGATTCCAGAAGACGCGGTCGAGATGAACCAGGCCGTGATTGCTGAGCCCGTAGCGACTCTTGAGGTCTTTGGCCTGGGCCGTGGCCGGGGTTTCGAATTTGAGGTATTTGCTCATGTCCAGTCCCTCACCAGCTTGCGTTGGCCGATATAGAGCTCATTGGGCGAGTTGGGATCGAGCGCCCATTTCATGCGCTCGACACCTTCGGTAATGTCCTTGATCGATCCGCAGTAGGAAATGCGGAGATGTCCCTCCATGCCGAACTCGATGCCGGGCACGGTGACGACCTGGACCTTCTCCAGCAGGAACTTCGACAGGGCGACTGAGTCTTTGTTGTAGTGGCTGAAATCCGGAAAGGAGTAAAATGTGCCGCCCGGCTCGTCGACGATCACGCCGTCGAAAGATCGGAGCTGCTCCATCAAAACATTGCGGTTATTTTCAAGGGTCAGGCGCATATTCTTGACGATCGATTGGATGCCGTTGATCGCCCCGACCGCGGCGTGCTGCAGCAGGGCCGATGGTCCCGAGGTTTCGTGCCCCTGGATGTTGGTCATCGCTTCGATGACCTTGGTGTTGCCGACCGCCCATCCTATTCGGAATACCGTCATGGCGTACTGCTTGGATACACCATTGATGATGAGCAACTTGGAGTTGTCCGACCGGTCCTTGGCGAACTGATAGCAGTTGACGGGCTCGCGTCCGTCGAAGATCAGCCGGTGGTAGATGTCGTCCATGATCAACCATAGGCTGCGGCTCTCGCAAAAATCCACGATGTCGGCAATGAATTCTTCCGGGTAGACCGCGCCCGAGGGGTTGTTGGGGCTGTTGATGACGACCGCCCGCGTGTAGGATCCCGTCACCTGCTCGATATCCTGGATTCGCGGGATGAACCCACCGTCCTCTGGTCGAACCGGCACCGGCACACCGCCGACCAGTTTGACCATCTCCGGATAGCTGACCCAATAGGGCGCCGGGTAGATGACTTCTTCCTGGGGATTGATGATCGCGTGCAGGGCCGACATGATCGCCTGCTTGGCGCCGCCGGAAGCCATGACGTTCTCGGGCGCGGGCCGCCAACCGTAGAATTCGTCGGTGTAGCGGATGATCGCCTTCTTCAGGGCCGGAGTGCCGTCGGGGGGCGTGTATTTGACCTCGCCGGAGTTGAGCATTGCCGAGGCGGCCAGGATCGCGTCCATCGGCGCTTTGCCCTTGGGTTCCCCACCTCCGAGGTGGATGACGGGGTCTCCCTTGGCACGTAGAATCGAGGCAATCTCGTTCAGTTTGAGGGTGGCGGACTCGCCGATGGATTGTGCAATCAACGACAGGCTCATGGAATGCCCTTCCGCCGGTTTGATCCGGCTCTTAGGAAGGCGGATTATCGCAAAAGTTCGTGAAAAAAGCCACAAGGCAGTTTGTCGGACAAATTGCATGGGGGGGAGATGAGCCGGTTGGTCGAAATCACGCGGCCCCTGCCGACGCGGTCCCGAAGGCCGGGGTTGGAATTGCAGGTTCAGGGTCTGCGGTCAGTTTCAGATTCAGCGGCTGCAAACAGCGACAGATGACAGGGACCGGGACCGCAACAGTTAACAGCGTCCGGGGCCGCGACCGGTGACGGCGTCAGGTATCCGGGGGCCGGGACCGAGCCGGCACCCAGGCCCAACGAATAAAACACTGTCCCCCTTAAGATGACCTTTGGACGGGTCGAAGCTCAGATTCTCTATCGAGGCACTGATATGGCCTGGCGCCGATACAAGTGAAGGGTCACCGGGCCGGAATTCTGGTAGGCTTCTGAACCTGTGGAAGGGAGAGATCGTTGAACAAATCGAAATTCTCAGCTGTGAGTTGGGTCATTGTGGTATTCGGTGTAGCAGCGATCAGCGCCCAGTCGGTGCCTGATCAGCAGCGGATGGCAGCCCAGCTGCACGCGAACCAGAAGGCCCTACGGAGCTATACCTGGACGTCGGTTTACACCTTCACGATCGACGGGGAACAAAAGCGAGTCGATGAGTACACGATTCGATATTTCCCCGACGGCACTCAGCAGAGGATGCAGGTCGGCAGCCAGTTTG
>DAOWGJ010000223.1 GCA_030637505.1 Holophagae bacterium | reverse complement strand
TCGGATGGTGCGGTTTCCGGGATAAAAGTTCGTGAGTAGGGTGGCCTCGGCCCACCAAGAAAGTGGGCCCGGTGGTGGGCCAAGGCCCACCCTACGGACTGACTGATCGCGAAACACTCCCGGCGGTGCCGTGCGGTCGCTTTTTGGTTCCGCCTCTGCCGGGTTAGCGGTAGACTGCGCTGATGAAACGAGCGCTGCGATCCAGGGCCCTGCCGGCCGTTGCCCTCTGTCTGAGCTTTTTGGCCTGCGGGGCTGACTCATCGGTTCCCGCCGGTACGGGGGGTGCAGTCGCATCGGCGGCGCCAAGGGCGACCGCGGCTGGGATCGAAATGTTGGAAGCGGGCGGCAACGCAGTTGATGCGGCAGTTGCGACAGCGCTGGTGCTGGCCGTCGTCCACCCCAATGCCGGCAACCTGGGCGGCGGGGGCTTTGCCGTCATTCGAATGGGCGATGAGGTCGAGGCCCTTGACTTCAGGGAGACGGCGCCGGCGGCCGCTCGAGCTGAAATGTATCTGGATGAGAATGGGGAGGCTGTTCCAGATCGATCCCTGATCGGTCCTCTGGCCGCCGGAGTTCCGGGTTCGCCCCATGGGTATTTCGAGTTGCACAGGCGGTACGGAACACTGCCCTGGGAACAAGTGGTCAATCCGGCAGTCAGGGCGGCCCGGGATGGTTTTGTCGTTACCGACCGTCTTGCCGGCGCCCTCGAAGAGAATGCCGACTTGCTTGCACGTTTCGAGGCGACGGCCGCTGTGTGGTTGCCCGGTGGGAACTCGCAAGGTACGGGGTCAACCGTACGGATTCCGGCTCTTGCCGAGAGTCTCCTGGCCTATGCCGACCAGGGACCCGTCGCGCTGATGGAGGGTTCGATCGCGGAGGCAATCGTTGAGGCATCCGAGCGACATGGCGGCATTCTCAGTCTGGAGGACCTGGCCGATTATCGTCCCGTATGGAGGCGGCCCATCAGGTTTCAGACTTTTGGTTGGGAGGTTGCCTCGATGCCGTTGCCCTCGTCTGGCGGCATCATCCTGGGCCAGACTTGCGGCATGCTGGAGCGCCTGGACTGGGCGGCGAGGCCCAGGGAGGGAGCTGACCGAGCCCATCTGTTGGCCGAGGTCTGGCGCAGATCTTATGCAGACCGCTATCTGTTGGGAGATCCCTCGACATCGCAGGCAACAGCTGAGGACTTGCTTTCGCCGGAGTGGTTGGACCAACGAGCGGCGGAAATTGACAGCGAGCGGGCTACACCTTCGGACGAGATCCTGCCGTGGTCTGGGCCGCCGACGGAAAGCGATCAAACGACCCATCTTTCAGTTGTTGACGCCGAGGGCAATGCTGTGGCCTTGACCACCACCCTTAACGGCAGCTTCGGCTGTGGTCTGCTCGTACCTGAGGCCGGTTTCCTGCTGAATAACGAGATGGACGATTTTGCGGTCCAGCCGGGGAGGCCCAATCAGTTCGGTCTGGTTCAGGGCTCAGCCAACGCCGTGGGGCCGGGGAAACGTATGCTCTCGTCGATGACGCCGACGGTGGCGTGGCGTGACGGAGAAATCATGGCTCTCGGGGCTCCGGGTGGGTCACGAATCCCGACCGGAACGGCCCAGGTCTTCCTCAATGTCATCGTTGATGATGACGGACTGCAGTCGGCGGTCGACCGGCCGCGTGTCCACCATCAATGGAGACCCGACGCCATCTGGGCCGAGGCTGATGCACTGACGCCGGAGGCACGGCAGGAACTGATCAGGCGCGGCCACGATATTCGAAAACGTTATGCCGTCGGACTGGTTCAGATCGCAATGCGGACCGCCGATGGCCTTTGCCGGAGCGTTGCCGATCGACGTGGGCCGGGTTCGGCTGCCGTCTACAGTCCGGCAAAGGAGATGAAACAATGAACATGCATAAGGGCCCTCCGATCATCGGGCAGTTGATTGCCGAACACGAGATTATCGAGGAAGTTGTCGGCTCGCTCCACCGGTGGGTGAGGGAAGGGCAGGAGGTGGATCCCGAGGCTCGGGCGGCCTACGTCGCCTTTTTCAGGGTGTGGGCGAAGGGTTTTCATCACCAACAGGAAGAGACCATTCTTTTTCCCGCCCTGAATGAGCACGTCGAAATCCCCTTGGACCATGGTCCTCTCAAGATCCTGACTGACGAACATGAGCGGGAGGTCGAGCTGGTCGGCCTTTTGGAAAGCGCCGATCCCGGTAAAGCGACTCTTGAGGTTGCACTGGAATTGGCCCATCTCTTGTGGATGCACATCGACAAGGAAAACAGCGTCATTTTGCCGGAGGCCGGTGAACGGCTGATCAGGTCGGGTATCGGTTCGCTCGAAGGGTTGGCGGAGGGGCCTGATGAAGTAGCGGTCCGAGAGGCGGTTGAGCCCCTTGTAGCCCGTTGGACGCCGTTGGAGGACGATGATCTCTACCGCGGGGACGGGTGCATGGCGTGCTCGGCCTACGGCGACACTTGCGGTGGCATTGAGAAGGAGTGGTGGAACGTCTGGGAGTGGGAACACCACCGATCCTACGGGGATTAGTGATGGCGATACTTTTCAAGGCCACTCGCGCCTTTGCGAGATCTCTTTGGGGCTTGACGAATCCGAGAATCATAATATTGTTGGGTGATGACTGATCAATCCCCCGCGTTCGATGAGTTCACCGCGCGAATGTCCGATCCGTATTCCTGCGCTCTGATGCGAGACTATATCGCCCATTTTGCCAATCCCGTGCGTTTGAAGTTGTTATGTCGGCTGGTACGGGGTGGTCGGCTGTGCGTCAATGAGCTTGTTGAGGTCACCGGCGAGAAGCAGTCGACCGTTTCACAGCAGTTGAAACAGTTGCAAATGGCCCGCATGGTCCACCGCCAGCGTGAGGGAAATCGGGTCTATTACTCGGTGTCCGACCCGGTAGTCGAAGAGACAATGCGCTTCTTCTCGAGCATCGCCGAGCGGGTTGATCGGTTTCAAGGTGGCGTTGTGGGCTGGGAATGAGTTGGCAGGGGCCACTTCTGGTCCTGATCGGCCTCCTGGTTGGGCTGGCGGCCTCATTTACCGGTCTCGGCGGCGGAATCGTCATGGTTCCCCTGCTGCTGGCCTTGGGTTTTGGAGCGCAGAGGGCCGTGGGAACTTCGTTCCTCGCCATTTTGATCATCTCGGTGTCCGCTCTCGCCGCCCATGGAAAACTGGCTAACGTCGACTGGAAGGTGGGTCTCTTGCTCGGTGTCGGCGGTATCGTCGGTGCGCAGATTGGCGCTCGCCTGGTCGAGCATGTTTCAACCGCCAGCTTCCGCAAGGTATTCGCCGTACTGCTGGTCGGGGTTGGGGTGTATTTCTTCGCGAAGAGTTGATTGAGGCTG
>DAOWGJ010000044.1 GCA_030637505.1 Holophagae bacterium | reverse complement strand
TTTCAGGTATGACATCTGCGATTTCTCTATCAAAATCAGATAGTTCGAAGATCAGCGGATCTGAAGCTCGGCTCATTGAACCACCACCTTTCAACTCTTGGCCAAACGAAGATCATTTCATCCAGCCCAGAGACACCACAAAGACATAAAGGGGACACTGCTCTTTTCTGATCGGCCACATCGGCACACCATGTCCGTGATGGTGCCCTTTGCCGAGATGGGCACGGCACGCCGTGCCCCTACAGGGGCTATGATATCGGCCATCTGCCGCTAAAGCGACAAGGGACACTGTCAAATTCTTCTGCCAGCGGAAAGAACAGAAAAGCATCAGTGCCTGGTCCGACCTTCCATACCTTCTTGGCGCGGTGGATAGAGAGTGAGGGTGGAGCCCGCCAGCTTGACGATATCAACCCCGGCCTTCGGATTAGATAAACACTGTCCCCTTTTGATTCCTTTTGATTCCTTATTCGGGTTCGGATCCGCCTCGATAATCATCGCCCAGCCGAAGGCAAAGCACGCCACGATCGCCAGGACCAGCGAGAACACCAGCTGTTTTTGGTTCATGGTTCCATTTTAACACCCCATATCTGTTCAGATACGAAGGTGTCAATTCGTGCCGCGGCAGGTCGACCGGGCGAATACCGATACAATCACATTGCGAAGTGCAACCTGTGGTACCGTTTTTGTAACAAAGGCGCCCGGAGGCAAGGGGAAGACAATGGCACAAGAAACACCTCGAAACTGTCCTTTCGCACCGCATGGAGACGGGTCCGAGTTCAATCGACCGGCCGGCCGGCTGGGCTGGTTTTTGAGGTCGTGGTTCATTGTGAACTCGGTTCTGACGGGTTTTCTGGCCCTGTGTTGGTTGCTGCTCCGCACCGGTTCCAAACCGAGCCGGTTTGCCTATCCGTGCCAACAGGCTGCCTTCTCCGCGGCGTCTCTGGCCTTTGCCGCCCCTCTGCTTTCGGCTCTGGTGGCAGCTCGACGTGGGCTGGTGCAAGGCATGCGCACACCCTCCGGTGTGGCGGCGGCCATGGCTGGTCTCTTGATCACACTGGGGATGTGGGGGCACTCGTCTCGGGCAGATGACCTGCGGTCAGGCGGAATGACTGCACCCCTCGACTACCAGGCCCAGGTATTCAGGGTCACCGACTGCCCACAGCAGCCGAGCGGCGACAGATTCGTAGGGCTGGACAATTTGCTCACCCTCATGGGATCTCAGGGGCTCAAGTTCTACCGGTCTGCATCCTCCTCGGCACTTGCTGGGCCTGCCGGAATCATCGCCGGCAATGACGTTGTCGTTGTGAAAATCAACTACCAGTGGGACGAGAGGGGCGGCACCAACACCGATCTGCTGCGCGGCCTGATCCGGGCCATCGTCGACCATCCCGACACCTTCACCGGTCAGGTGGTGGTGGCGGAGAATGCGCAGTTCAACTCGGTGAACAACTTCGACCGGCCCGCGAACAACGCCGAGGACCACTCCCTGTCGCCGCACGACGTCGTCGTGGGCTTTCAGACCCTCGGATACAACGTCTCACACTCCGACTGGACCTCCATCCGCTACAACTCGGTCGGCGAGTATTCCGAGGGCGATACAGATGACGGCTATATCGTCTACGACTATGATGCGCAGCTGTCAGGCCGCGTGTCGTACCCGAAGTTCCAGACCGACGACGGCACCTTTATCAGCCTGCGTGACGGGATTTGGAACGCGGGTACCTTCACCTATGACCGGGATCGCCTCAAGTTCATCAACCTTCCGGTGCTCAAGTCGCACCACGCCACCTATGGGGTCACGGGGTGCGTCAAACACTACATGGGAGTGGCTACCCGCGAACTGAGTACCAACTCGCACAACGCTATCGGCAACGGCCTGCTGGGCGCCCTGATCGGCGAGATCCGCCCGGCAGATCTCAATATTCTCGACTGCATCTGGGTCAACGCCAATCCCAACAGCGGCCCGTGGACCAGCTATGACGATGCCACCCGACTGGACCAACTGGTGGCAAGCACGGATCCGGTCGCTACCGACATCTGGGCGGCCACCGAGATCCTGATCCCGGCCTTCTTGGACAACGGTTTCTATCCACCGTGGCCGTACCCGGATGCCACACCTGACGATCCCGGAAGCGCCTTCCGGATCTACCTCGACAACTCCATGGGTCACATTCTCAACGCGGGCTTCACGGTCACGAACGATCTGGGGCAGATCGAAGCATTCACCTGGGACGGAGTACAGGAACTGGCGGTCTTCACCGACGGTTTCGAGTCGGGCGACACCCAACACTGGTCGACGACGGTCTCCTGAGCGATCGAGGCTGCTCACAGCGTCAGGAACATTGCCGGCATCAATCGATACTCTTCGCCTCAATTCCGTTAAGGATTCCAATTCCATCCAGGTTGTAAAAAATCTGCTTGATGAGCACACCACGCTCGGTTGAAATCCACTGTTGAATGGCGGTCCTGAACCCGTATCCAGACCAGTTCCTCCCTACTATCGAGTGGACCACGGAAAAGGTCCCGGCGGGCGTCGTTATCGTTTCGTTGACGCTGATGACGCGGCCAGCGGCGCTCAAGGTTGGCTCGGTGGTGGTGCCGCCGGGATCGCTGACGACGGTTTCCATGACCGATGGCACACTCCAGCTCTCTCTCTCGCACCAGCGGAGGAGCGGACCAACATAGAGCGGCGGTGAGTAGGTGTTGTCATAGGTAATAAGTGGCCTGGGAAATCCACCGGTTGTGCCGTACTGCTCCGTGTAACTCCTGGTCAGCTCCGCGTGTCCCTCCGGCGTGGTCAATATGCTGTAGATATCAATGGTGTCCGTGGTGAAGCTGACCTCGATTCCTTCAAATTGGAAGGTTACGATTGTCAACTCGTGGATACCGTCTGACCCGCCGGCCAGGTGCATCTTGACCATCTCGCCTTCGAAGCGTTCCCCTCCAAAGATATCCCCCATAAAACCACCCCAGTCATATGTGACCGTGGTCCCAATCCGGGGTAAATTCATGTCGATACAGTCCCCGTCATCTCCTGCAAACGATCGGCGGGCATTCTCGTAGGAAGGGTCATCCGACCCGCCGTCAATCACCGACAGTGCGGCCGAATAGGGCCCGCCGGCCTCAGCGGAGGCCTTGAGGGTGTGCGGGCCGTTGCTCTTCGCCAGGCCGAAGAAGCCGATCACATTATTGATCTGGTCGATCTCGCCGGCCTTGAGGGTCATCGTTCTTGTGCCGACCACCGTGCCATCTCCCCTGATCAACTCCAGGTTGAGCTCGGTTGTGGTATCTCCGGCGTTGAAAAACAGTGCATTGGATCGAAAATCGCCGCCCTGTACACCGGAGAGCAGTGCCTGATCGCCGGCCCTGATCAACTCTCCTAGGGAAACGGCGGGGATGGCCTGCCCGTAGGTGCCTCCTGGGCTCTGGTTGTAGGTCCGTGCCGATACAATCAGCGGAACATCGGCCGTGATCCGCAGACCGCCGTTGGCACTGTCCATGCCGAACGCCGACAGCATCACGTCGTCGAGGGCCAGAAGTTGGCCGGGGGCGATGGCCAGAGGCACCGAAGTCGGGTTGGTGACCGCCGTGTTCTTGGGATGGTAGGCCAGCGTCACGGCTCCTCCATCTGCGCCGGCGCCGAAGATCCGAAGATCGGTGCGCCAGAGGCTCGTGCCGACTCCCGCAGCCCGGGCGACGCCCGAAAGGAGCAAGTCGGCCGGGGCAACAGGAGCGGGCTGAGCCAGCACCGCCACCGGGTCGCCTGTGCGGTTGTCGACAACCGAGGCGTAGGCCACTACCGGCACCGTTGCGGTCACGGTTGCGTAGGCGTTTGGGGTCGCAGGTGCGCCGACCGCGGAGAATATGTCGTTGATTTGTTGTTGAACGAAAGGCACGATGTTGAAGGTCTCGGTTCCCAGAGGCGCCCCGCCCGCGTCATACACCGTGACCACGATCTGCCCGGACTCCGGACTGGTGCCTGCCCACCCCAGATTGGTTCTGAAATCAGCCGATTTGGCCAGATACACCAGATAGCCGGTGCTGCCCGCTATCAAGGCATGGTCGAGCCGTACACCTGGAATGAACTGCCCGTAGGTCCCCTGAGGCACTTGATTGTAGGTGCGGGATGTCACCAGAAGGTCGATGTCCTCGGCATCGATGCCCAACGCCGCGGTGCCGGAGAAGGAAAACTTTGACGCCAGGATGTTGTTGATCTGCGCCTGGCCGCCGGCAGGCACGGTGACATCGACGAAACGGTCGAGGGCACTATTGTCCATTCCGGCGCGCAGCAGGTAAATCCGAACCGAAGCGGCGCTGTTTTCCAGATTAACGAGGCGCAGGTCAGTCCGCCAGTTGGTTCCGGCGTTTCCGGCAACATTCGCAGAAGCAGGCACCATCCAACGACCAGCATGGACTGACTGTGCGCCCAATACACAGATCCAGAGTGCGGCAATAACGACAGCCGAATGAAAACGAACAACATCATAAGAGCGTTTCATGAAAACTCCTTGTGCGGACCTTGTTCTTCCATATCACCCTAACCTCTATTCGTTTTGAAATCAAATCTGGGACGCGATATCAATAGGATTGAGCCTTCGGGAGGATCGAGGGGGCTCACAGCGTCAGGAACGGGGTCAGCGACAGATGGCAGTTGTCCGCGACCGGGGGAGGAACAGCGTCAGCGCCAGTTACCCGGCCCTGGACGGCCCCCCTTGACTCCGGCCGCATCACCGGTGACGCCGCTCAGAGGCCTGGTACGGTTTCAAGAAGGGCACCAACTGCCGGTAACACCCGGGTCCGTTCCCGCGCAGTCCGGAGTTGAGCCCTTGAAGGCCCGGACTCCTACAGCAACTCGAGTATCTCGAGCGAGTGCCGTTCCGCGTGGATACCGTGAGGTTCGATTCCCTCCGCGCTGATGACGAATGTCGCCTTCTCGCCGGCAGTCCTGGAAAAGTAGACACGGTGCCGCGCGCCGGCTGAGACCATGTCCAAGGCACAGAGCCGCGGCGCGATTTCTGCCTCGAGACTCTGTCCACATACCGGGCAGAAGAACTCCCACTGAGCTCCCTCCTCGACCTCGAAACCTGGAGGAACGTACGCTCGATAGTCTCCCGGTTCAGGGTGAAACCCGACCATCAGGCGTCCTGACCCGAGGTTGCCGGTCAGAATGATGGTCTCATCAGGATTCAGCATCGCCTCACAGTGCGGGCACGAATACGTCCAACGCATAATCCAACCTCCCCGGAGGCCCGGCCGGCCTCGATGGCGTTCCTTCCGTCATTATGGGGTTCCTCGGCCTCGTTGCCAAGAGGGAAAGGGCGCCACCCTCCGTGAAAATCTGTGGCGGATTTCCCAATGAACAGTCCGTTTATGGAAGGATTAGGCTTTTCGAAGCAACGAAAGGTCTCCCAGGGGAATAAGCCGGCAGAAATAGCATCGATCAGACGATCCCAGACCTTCGGAAGCCTCCAGGCGCCTGACAGCGTCAGGAACAGGGTCAGCTTCAATAACAGACGGCATGTTCTCTAGACTCGGGCTACGGCCCTGTGTCCGACCACCGCGAGGGGTCACCGGAGTCGAAGCCGTCGCAGAATATCGGCTGGCAGCCCTCGGCCGGGGCTTGGTTGACGGTGAAAACCTTGCCGGCGATGACCATGGTTCCAGAGCGGTAGCAGCAGGTTGAGTTGTACGTCACCAGGTACTCCACGATGCCGTTGCCGACCCCGCTCGAACCCGAGGTGATGTTGATCCAGCCATAGGCGGAGGTGGCAGTCCACGGACAGTCGGGTTGGTTGGCAACCACCGACACCGAGCCGGCACCTCCTTCGGTTGGAAAAGATTCGGACGTCGGAGAGAGGTTGTACAAGCAGCTCTGGGGACACGAGCCGCTGTTTTGCACGGTCAGGAGCTTGGGTTGGACCAGGATCGTGTTGCCGTCGACCACCACCGTGAGGCGCACGATCCGAGTACCGCCGGAGGCGTACTGGTAGGCCGCCAGAAGGCAGTCGAACCAGGGGTCATCGGTGCACGTCGTATGCTGCTGGAAACCTGAGCACCCCTGGTCCCCGAAGTCCCAGGTCGCCGAGTCCACCATATCGGCGCCATGGATCTCGAAGAGCACCGTCTCGCCGATCTCCGGTTGAGACGGGGACCAGATGAAGTCCACCGCACGGGGGCCGGCGACCGGATCCACAGAACTGATGTCCGTGGCGCCGCCGGCTGAGAGCAGTGGGGTCTGGACGGCGATGGCGCCGATGATCACGACTGAGGTGATGACCAGATCGCGGAGTCGTCTCATCTCAGAGCCTCCTCGGAGCTCGACGGGCTTTTCGCATACCACGAACTTATCATGACCGGAGCTACCCCCAGACATACTTCGGGTCCGCGGCCAAGCCGGTCGCGGTCGGGGAATCTGACCCTGGCCCGGTCGCTGCGCACTGTTTGGGTCCTCCCGACGGATCTCTTCATGAAAATCGGATGCAAATTCATGAAT
>DAOWGJ010000173.1 GCA_030637505.1 Holophagae bacterium | reverse complement strand
CCGGATGGTGGATCCAGACCACCGGGGTCCCCGTGTCCTGACAGATCGGCGCCGAGGTGGACCGCGCCAGCTCGATGTTGTCGAGGATGGTGCCCAACGCCTTTTCGGCCAGACCGCTCACTTGTTCTTCAGCCTTCCCCTGCTCAAGAGCACTGACCACATCGTCGGGCAGTTGAGTGGACGCCCTTCGAATCAGCTCCACAAACGTATCGACATTCCCGTTGGCCGGCATCGGCACCTCCTGTTCGCGGAGATTATACGCTCTTGTCAGCTCAGGAGCTTCCTGCGTAGGATCAGGACTTCAAAGGCGACCCCGGCTTTGCGGCACGCGACCACGACATCGTCCATATGGTCCTGAGAGGCCGGGTGTCCGGGATCATCGCAGAGCACGAAGGCGACGACGCGTTGTTTGACCCAAACCGGGACCGCCACGACCTCGATCGGCGCCGGGTCCGCCAGAGCCTGGATCAACTCCATGTTGCCGTTGTTCTCCAAGATGGCGCCGACGTAGCTGTCCGAGTGACCTACATCAGCGAATATCGACGGATCATCCAGCGAAATCGAGAAGCTCTGGAGGTCCTCGAGAACCACCGATCGGCCGCGGGCCATCCATCCGCTGACAGTCCCCTTGTGGACCGAAAAGACGCAGACCCGGTCGTACTTGGACGCGGCGTACCGGGCCAGCAGGCTCCCGATCTCATCGCGGTTGTCCGCCCGATGCAACAGTTCGGAGAAATTGATCTCGTCGACCGGTGGCTCGTACCTCATGGCTTGCCGTGAGGTCACCGTTGTCAGATCGGGAAACGATGCGAGCAGCACCTCCCCCACCCGTGCCCGTTTGGGAACCGCGCGGAAGAGCGCCGCCGGCTCGAACCGCGGCAGTTCCCACAGCCGGTTCCATCCTTCGACATCGCCGCTGCGTCGGGCTTTGACCACCGATGGTTCCACCTCGGGCGACCAGTCAGCATCTCCGTTCTCGGCGGTGCCGAGGGCGGCGAGCACGGCCGTTTCGGTGGCCACGTGGGGCAAAATCTTCTCTTTCAAATGGTTGGAGATCTCTTCCATGGCCGCCCGGTCATTGGGGTTGGTCATGGCCACCTTGATCCCACGCTTGGTGTTTTCAAAGGGAACCGCCTGCAGTCGCCGGCCGACGAGGGTCGGCAGCTTTTTTCGAACCTTGAGCGGTGAATGAAGGAGCTTGACTTTGATCACGCTGGGGACGCTGAGTTGCTTCGCCAACGCTTCGAGCAACATGTGTTCCTCGACATAGCCGAACTCGAGAAGCTGGGTACCCAGCCGACCACCCGTCCGGTGACACGTATCCAGAGCGGTGTGTAACTCGGTCAACGAGAGAACACCCTCTTCAATCAGGATTTCGCCCAGCCGCCGCATAGCAGCGAACAGTCTACCGCGTTCAGCTGGGAGCCTTTCCTTCTCACCAGCTGTCTGCTGCCGAAGGGATTGGGAACGCCTTGCGGCTTGGGAGTGTTGATATGACCGGGAGAAGAATCATGTCTCAGCGAATCGAGTCCGACACCATGGGTGAGATCACAGTTCCGGCGGACCGCTACTGGGGAGCCCAAACTGCTCGATCATTGGCCAACTTCAGAATCGGTGGGGAGAGGATGCCTCCCGAGCTGATTCGAGCTCTGGGCGTCGTCAAGAAGGCGGCGGCTACCGCCAACGCCGCGCTTGGCGAACTCAAAATGGAGATCGCCAAGCTCATTACCCGCGCTGCCGACGAGGTCATTGTCGGCGACCTCGACGACCATTTCCCGCTGATGGTCTGGCAGACCGGCAGTGGAACCCAGACCAACATGAACGCCAACGAGGTCATCGCCAACCGGGCCATCGAGCTCGCCGGTGGAGAGCTTGGAAGCAAGCACCCGGTCCATCCCAACGACCACGTCAACCGCGGTCAATCGTCCAACGACGTTTTCCCCTCCGCCATGTACATCGCCGCGGCCGAATCCATTTCCAAGCGCCTGCGCCCCGCCCTCGTCAACCTCCGAGATGAGCTCCGGGCCAAGGCCGTGGCCTGGCACGAGCTCGTCAAGATCGGCCGCACCCACCTCATGGACGCCGTCCCATTGACCCTCGGTCAGGAGGCCGGAGCATGGGCGGAGCAGGTCGACGCCAATCTCGCCCGATTGGACGCCACCGTCAACGACCTCCTCAAGCTGCCCATCGGTGGTACCGCCGTCGGCACCGGCCTCAACGCCCATCCCGAGTTCGGCGCCCGCACCGCGGCAGGCATTGCCGTCATCACCGGCCTACCGTTCACCGCGATCGGCAATCGCTTCTCCGCCATCGCAGCCCATGACGCCGTGGTCGCCGCAAGTGGCGCCCTCCGCACCACGGCGGTCTCTCTGATGAAGATCGGAAACGACATTCGGCTCCTGGGCTCGGGTCCGCGCGCGGGCCTTGCCGAGCTCAAGTTGCCCGCCAACGAACCGGGATCGTCGATCATGCCGGGCAAGGTCAACCCTACCCAGGTCGAGGCCCTCACCATGGTCGCCGCCCAGGTCATGGGCAACGATG
>DAOWGJ010000296.1 GCA_030637505.1 Holophagae bacterium | reverse complement strand
CGAAATACGCAGACGCCCATTCTGGGAATGAAATTGTCCCAGAACGGGTCCCTATCTTCGGCGTTTGCTGGAATTCGCTCAATTAACATAGTGCGAACTATGCCTCATTCGCCGCCCACGCCGCCCGCTTTGCGGGCACGAGCCTGCCGGCTCGACAGCCCCTTCGGGCATGGCGCGATGTCCCTATCTGCGAAAACACCGCATCTCACCGTGTCTTCCGCACCTCGCGACGAAAACCGGTGAGAAGTGCGGGCTTGAGGCCCGGTCATATTCGAGGTGGGTTTAGCGAAGTAGGGTGGGCCTTGGCCCACCAGCTCTTGGCTCGAAGTTTCATCAGGAGAAACCAGAAAATTTTCGGTGTTCTCCCGGCGAGGGCTTCCCATTTGGAATCGAGGTACCAACAATGGTGGGCCGAGGCCCATCCTACAAAATGCCGAAAATCCAGGTGGGTGTTCTGCGCCCTACCGATACAAAAACACCTGCATCGAGACCCATTCGAACGGTGAGCCTTGGACGGTGTTTTCATAGACTGAGCCGTCCTGGCGGCGGATGTCGAAGTCGATATACGTGGTCGCTCCCGGAGTGACCAGATCGGTGAGATCGACGGTGTTTCCTACGACGACAGCGCCGGGGCACCATCCGTTACGGTCGAAGGCCCAGGTCCCGGCCTGAGGGCTGTGGGGGTTGTACTCACAGTCGGTCCGCCACGGCAGGACCGAAATCGGCTGGTCGTCGACGTAGATATCCTGCCGGAGGACGCAGAATTCGGCGCAATTCTCGGTGACTCCGAAATAATGGCCGGTGGTGATCAACCGGGCCTCGACCCGGCTGACGTCGGCGGGAATCTCCAAGGCCACGGGGTCGACCTGATCATCAATTGGATTGTCAGGGTCGCCGATGGTGACGGTTCGCCGTCCCCAGACATTGCGTACCTCGACCGGAGTTCGTGGTGTTCCGGGGTAAAAAACGAAATCGTAGGTGATGCGCCACCCCTCACCTGAGGCATGCCCCGGCCCGACCCAGGTGTCGATCCAGGAGACCAGGGTGCGGGGGCCCGAGAGCAGGGGGCCGAGAGCTGTGATGTCGATGTACTCGCACATCTCGATGTGATAGGGGGTGATGTACCGGGCCAGTTCGAGGTACTCCCAGTCCTCCTCGGCGGCCTCGGGGTTGAGTACGATCTGCAGGCTGCCGGTGCGGTCCCAGTCGTCACAGTCGCCGCTCTCCGGGCATTCGAGATGGATGCGGAGTCCGATCTGGTTCCAATCGCCGCCTCCTGGAAACTCGACCTCCTCGACGATCGTCCGGTGGTTCTCCGCACCGAAGTAGTGATAGGCCTGGTTGAAGGTCCTGACGACTGTCGCCTCGCCCGGGACTTCGGTATCCGGGCAGAGGTACCACGGTTTTTCCTCGTCGAAGTCGACCCAGTCTCCGGCATCGGTATCGTCCCTCAGAACCAGTGGTGTGCCGACAACGAAGGTCGGGTCGTTGGTCGCGTTGTCGACAACCGATCCGTAGGCGGTGAAGATCTCCTCCCAGGGATCGGTGGGTACGAGGTACAGGTTCTCGCTGGACTGGAGCCTGACGACGGCGGTGAAGCCCTCGCCCTCCAGGTCCAAGGCCTGCAGCACGCCGTTGATCTGTGTGTGAGACATTGGTTCGAGTGTCCGCGTCAGGACGCCCTGTGACTGGCCGGCGGCATCAAGGACCTCGATGGTGAAGATCTGGCGGAGATTGGTCGAGGGGTTGACGATGCCGAGGTTCGAGCGGAACAGGGCCGACCCCTTGAGGCCGGGAACGATGATTGGATCCGTCCCGTAGCGGCGTGGCAGGCCGGAGATCGCCTGGCCGTAGGTGCCCTCGCCGTCGGCCGAGGCCGTCCAGGTCCTGCTGCTGACCTTGAGGTCGGTGTAGATGGAGCCCAGATTCCAACCTTTGACCACCAACGCGACCACTTCGTAGCCCGGAAAGCGTTCGCCGATGATGTCGTCGATGGCGAGGGTCTGCCCAGGCCAGATGGGGATGAGGATGGTTGTGGGCGAGCCGATCGGACTGTCGTCGTTGGGTACAACGTCTACCTGAAGGAAGTTGGGAAAGGTGTCCCCGGCGTGGTGGGCAACGAAGTCGGTCGTCCAGAGTGAGTCCCCGGCGCCCTCGGTGTGGGCAGCTGCGGGGACGACGCGTTGACGGGTGATGCCCCATTGAGTGGTTTCCGGAAGTGCCTCGACGAAAGTCGGGTCGTTGGTCCGGTTGTCGACCTTCGAACCGTAGGCAACCCAGTCGGGCGCAGGGGTTGGATCGGCCGGGGCGCCCGTGCTCTGATCCCTCCAATTCACAAGGCGGATCGATGCCGTCATGTTCGAACCCTCCAACCCGAGGAAGGCCAGGAGGCCGTTGTGCTGAATCCAGCTTCCGGGAGGCAATTCCAGCCAGTGGGCGGCCAGGAAATTGCCCTCGCTGTCGAGGATGTCGATGGCAAACACTCCGAGATAGGTTGAAGAAAGGTTGACCAATCCGATGTTGGTACGGTAGTTCTCGGAGCGTTCCAGCCCGATGAGGATTTTTTCGGGGTCGTTCAGTGCGCCGTCCTCTTCCCAGGCGAGGGACGGGATGCCCTGTCCGAAGGTGCCGATATCGTCAGACGAGTCAGTCCAGATCCGTGAGGTGACGATGATCGGGGCCTGACGGCCCTCGGCGGTTCGAGCCGTCATGACGACGGCCCCTGAGGAGTGGTCCGGAAAAAAGGAAGCAACCATGTCCTCGAGAACCAGGGTCTGCCCGGGCTCGAGAGCCTCGGGAAGCACCGCCGTTTGCAGGTCTGGGGGTGCCGGGCCGAGCAACTCCAAGGTGACAACCAAGGTATCCTGCGAAGGGTTATGGATGACGACATCGGTGCGCCAGTCGGATCCGTAGTTGCCCCTGACGGAAGCGGCGGCCGGAATCACCTGACGCCAGGAGGGGAGGGGTTGAGCCGCCGCGGTGGCGACGGCGCACAGGACGAGGGACACGGTTGCGATGTGTTTCATTGATCCTCCTTGCGCGGCCAATCGTACCAGTTGATCCTCGGCTACGGTAATCTGGTTTGCAAAGGAGTTTCATCGGTGTTCAGCCCTTCACGCCTGTACGATCTGTCCCTCTCAATCGGTGAGAGTCTGGACCTCCGAAAGAACTGCGAGCGGTTCCTGACGGAGTTGGCATCGACGGCGGATCTGACAACGGCGGCAGTCTGGTTGCGGCATCGCCTTCTGGTGGGTGAGGGTTCGACCTTCGGGGAGCAGGCCGAAGCGACGGCGGTGCTGGTCTACGGAACGCCCGAGGTGTGGTTTGGTACCAAGAAGATCCCTCTGGACCACCCGGTTTTCGGCTGGCTGAGGGAAGAGCAAAACCTCTCGGTCGGGGCGGATGGTGAGGGTTTCGCGGACGTCAAAATCGAGAGGAAGATCCACAGCGGTGTAGTCGCCGTGCTGGCTCTGGGCAGTCTGGGATTCCTGCATCTGTATTCCAGCGACCGGCGGGGGAAATTTACTGCGGCTGAATTGAGGGAATTGGGCAGGGTGGTGTCCAAGTTTACGGTGTCGATCGAGGCATGCCTGGCCCACGCCCGAGTGATGCGCGAGGTGGCGCTGAGAAAGAGGGTCGAGATCGATCTTCAACACCGCGAACAGCACTTCAGGGCCTTGATCGAAAACACGCTGGATATCATTCTCGTCCTGGATTATGACGCGACGATCGTGTTTGCAGGTCCGTCAGTTGACCGGGCCCTGGGCTATCAACCATCCCAACTCGAGGGAACGAACTTCTTCGAACTGGTCGATCCCGACGAGGTCACAAGTCACTTTCAGAACTTCCTGGCACTGGTCAAGGAGCCGGGCGAGGCGCCGGCGGCCGAGATGAGGATCCGGCATGCCTCCGGGACGTGGCGGATCCTGGCGGTCAGCAGCAATAACCTGCTCTCCTCGCCGTCGGTCGCGGGCATCATCATGAACTGTCACGACGTCACGGAACGTCGGGAGTGGATGGCCGAGGTTGAGGCCGCCCGGAAGCGTGCGGTTGAAGCCAGCCGGGCCAAGAGTGAGTTCGTCGCCAACGTCAGCCACGAAATTCGAAACCCCCTCAATGGTGTCATCGGGCTGGCCTCGATACTGTTGGAGAGTGACCT
>DAOWGJ010000166.1 GCA_030637505.1 Holophagae bacterium | reverse complement strand
CGCGACTCCGACACCGTAGCCAGAATCGGAGGCGACGAGTTCGCAGTACTGATCGAGGAATGTTCCGGTATCAACGATGCCCTTGATGTCGGCGCCAAGGTGCTCGAGGCCGTCAAGCGGTCGGTCGAGATTGACGGCGCCCAGTACCGGCTTACGGCCAGTATCGGGATCGCAGTCTATCCCGCTGACGGCGACGATGCCATGACCCTCCTCGGTCACGCGGACGAGGCCATGTACCGAGCCAAGACCCTGGGTGGCAACTGGTGCGAGTAGGGGCGGGTTCGACCCTCCTCGATTGCAACTTTCCGCGGTATCCTGCGTTGAACAGCGGGACAGCGCTGGATTTTCATCGAGCGAAATATGGAGGAGAGAATGAGAACAGTCAGCATTGGATTCGTGATGGTCTTGCTTGCCCTGATAGCCGTTGGGTGCTGCAACACCTGTTCTGACGACGAAGCGGTCACCGGACCCTCACAGACCTACACCATGGAACAATTCATGAAGACCGTGTCGGTCGGAGGTGGGTCCTTCAGCCCCGACGAGACAAAATTGCTGATCTCCAGCAACTCAACCGGGGTCTTCAACGTCTATGTCATCGACATCGCCACCGGCGAGCAGACGGCGATCACCGAGGGCGACGACACGACGTTCGGCATCGGATTTTTCCCAGAAGACGAACGGATTCTTTTCACAAGGGACCAGGCCGGCAACGAACTCAACCACCTCTATCTGCGAGATGTGGATGGAACCGTCACCGACCTGACCCAGGGCGACGAGACCAAAGAGCAATTCTTCGGTTGGTCCTACGACCTCAGGAGTTTCTTTACGATCAACAACAGCCGCGATGCCAAGTTCTTCGATCTCTACGAGTGGTCAGTGGTCGATCTCGAGCCGAAACTCCTTTATCGAAACGAAACCGGCATGACGCCTTCGGCGATCAGCCCCGACAAGCGCTGGGTCGCCCTGTCGAAGACCAATACAACAAACGATTCCGACCTCTTCGTCTTGGATCTCTTCAAACGCGGAGGAAATCCCCAGTTGATTTCCGAGCACGAAGGAGACGCAGCCTTCATCGCGATGGACTTCAGCCATGACGGGATGAGCTTCTACTACACGACCAACATTGACGGTGAATTTGAGGCTCTCAAGAAGTACGACCTGACGACCGGCAGCCATGACAACGTCTATGCAACCGATTGGGACGTCAGCTATGCCTACTTCAGCCGCGACGACACCTACCGGGTGATCGGCACCAACGAGGACGGTTACACCAAGGTCGAAATCACACGAACCGCCACCGGCGAAACGCTCGACCTTCCGCCCTTGCCTGAGGGAACGGTGTCGGGCGTCGGTTTCTCAAGGTCGGAGAGTAAGGTCCGCCTCTCCCTCTCCTCCGATACGATGCCCAGAAATCTGTTCATCGTCGATCTCGAAAAGAATGAGGTCACACAACTGACCAATACGCTTAATCCCGAGATCAAGACCGACGATCTGGTCGCAGGCACTGTCGAACGCTTCACCGCCAGGGACGGCATGACGATTCCCGGCCCCCTCTACAAGCCTCTGGGCGCAGGGCCCGACAACCCGGCCCCCGTCCTGGTCTGGGTCCATGGTGGACCCGGCGGACAGAGCCGGGCTGGATATTCAGCCGAGAGACAGTTCCTGCTCAATCACGGGTACGGGATCTTCGCGGTCAACAACCGGGGGTCAGCCGGCTACGGGAAGACCTTTTATGCCGCGGATGACGGCAAGCACGGCCGGGAGCCCTTGTGGGATTGCGTCGACGCCAAAGAATACCTCAAGACGCTGGACTGGGTTGACTCGGATCGTATCGGCATTCTCGGCGGTTCCTACGGCGGCTACATGACCCTGGCGGCCCTGGCCTTCCAACCGGAGGAGTTCGACGTCGGCGTTGATCTCTTCGGCGTCTCCAACTGGGTCCGCACTCTCAAGAGCATCCCGCCCTACTGGGAGAGCTTCCGTGAAGCCCTCTACCGTGAGATCGGCAACCCCGAGACCGACGAGCAGTTCCTCTACGACACCTCACCGGTCTTTCACGGCGACAACATCACCAAGCCTCTGATCATCGTCCAGGGCGCAAACGATCCCCGAGTGATCCAGGCCGAAAGCGACGACATGGTCGCCGCGATCAAGGCCAACGGCGGCATCGTCGAATACGTCATCTTCGAAGACGAGGGCCACGGCTTCACCAAGAACGACAACAGAATCGAGGGCTGGAACGCCGTACTGACCTTCCTCGATACCTATCTCAAGGTGGTTGACCCGGTAGAAGAGTCTGCCGGCTGAACCTCTCGATCCGATACAAAAAGCAGGCCCTCTCACGGGCCTGCTTTTTTTAGGATGTCTGTGGCCACGGAAGTCGTCGGCGTCCTCAGCGCCCTCACGGCGCGAGCCAGCGCCTCAATGAACTGAAAAATGCTCGACTCACGCAATTGGAATTGTGTAAAATCAATTCTTACCCTGTGATGTGAGCGGCGAGCCGCCTCACTGTCAATCGCCAGCGGAATGCTATGAGAGCCGTGCATCTCGATCGTGCCACTTTCCGCCCGCCCCGAGCCTCGAGGCGAGGAAGGTCCGGATGCGTTTGGGCCCCTGTCATTTTCCGGCCGGCAGTTTCTGTTGTGACGACGACCATCCTTGCTCGGATTGAATCCGAGGGAAGGAGGAGCTATGTTTCGCCACATCCTCGTGCCTCTCGACGGATCTCCTCTCGCCGAGTGCGTCCTGCCCCACGCGCTCGAGATCGCCCGAGCATTTGAGGCCCGGTTGACCGTGCTCCAGGTCCTGGAGTGTCCGTCCAACAGAGACGGGATCCCCACTGTCGATCCTCTGGACTGGCATCTGACAAAGGCCGAGTCGGAGGCCTACCTTGATGGGGTGGCCGAACGTCTCAGGGATGCCGGCGCCGACGTTCGTCATGCCTGCATCGAAGGCCGGCCCGCAGAGCGGATCATCGATTTCGCCCACCGCAATGGTGGCGACTTGATCGCCCTCAGCAGCCACGGACAAAGCGGTTTGAGCGGTTGGAACATCAGCAGCGTCGTCCAGAAAATCATCCTTCGTGCTCATGTTTCCATCCTTCTCGTGCGTGCCTACGAGCTTGTTTCCAAAAGGCTCGCTGATTTGCGCTATCGGCGGCTGATGGTCACACTGGACGGTTCCCACCGGGCGGAGTGCGTGCTGCCGTTGGCCACCGGTCTCGCCCGTTACCACCAGGCAGAGGTGCTGCTGACCCACGTCGTCCGGCATCCCGAGATGACGCGCAGGGCGCCTCTGTCCGCGGAGGACATCGAACTCACTGACCGCGTGGTGCAGCGCAACACGTCGGAGGCGACGCGCTACCTCAAGCACCTCCACTCCCGTCTGTCGCCCGATATCTCAGAGATCCGGCCGTGCCTGCTGATCGACCAGAACACCGCTGTCGCCTTGCATGAGCTGGTTGATACGGAGAGCGCCGATCTCGTTATCATCAGCGCTCATGGACATTCCGGAGGGTCGCGATGGCCCTATGGAAGCGTGGCGGTGAGCTTCATCGTCTACGGAAACACGCCCCTGTTGATCGTCCAGGACCTTGCTCCCGACCAGTTGGAGAAAAACCGCGCCGAACAAGTATTGCAGGAGCTCAAAGGCCACTGACAGCCGGCCACGGAAGAGAGCGATGTTATTAACCCGCTTTCCATTTCAATCCAGGCTTGATCAGTATGCAGCGCAGGTGCGTGATGCCTACAACCTTTTTGGAATGTCCTCCAAGAACCGGATTGCGGTTCCCTTTGCTGCCGAGTGGCTGCTGGACAACGTCTACATCGTGCAGCGAGCCATCGCCCAGATCCGTCGCGACATGCCCAAGACCTACTACCGTCAGCTGGCGACGCTCGGCGGCGCCGCCAATGGCGAGCCGCGAGTCCTCGGTATGGCGAGGCAGATCGTCGAGGGCGCCGAGTGCCTCCTCGATCTCGATCGAATCACGGTTCATGTTCAGGAGTACCAAGAAGAGACGCCGTTGACGATGGGCGAGCTCTGGGCCCTGCCCACGATGCTTCGCCTGACGGTGGTTGAGAAATTGTGCGAGGCGGTAGGCCGGTTGGCTGCTACCGAGCCCCAGAACGAGGCCGAGTCTATCCGTGAGCCAGTCGTAGAGATGGGGCCCCAGGAGGCTGTCGTGGCGAACGCCATTCTCAGTCTCCGAATGCTGGAGAACCAGGATTGGAAGGTGTTCTTCGAAGGTGCCAGCCAGGTGGAGGAGGTGTTGCGGGCCGACCCGGTTGATTCCTACTCGGGCATGGACTTCGATACCCGCGACCGGTATCGAAAGGCAGTGGAAAGACTTGCGGTTGCCACGGAGCTTGAGGAGACAGAGGTCGCTCGCGCGGCCGTTCGCCTTGCTGAGGAGGCCAGACAGTCGACTTCGGCATCGCCCAGAGCCCATCACATTGGCTTCTTCCTGGTGGACGGTGGACGTGCCGAACTCGAAGAGAGGCTTGGCTACCGTTCACCCGGCGCGTGGCTCCTTCGCGGGCTAAGGTGTTGTTGGATTGGTCTGTATCTCGGTGCCATCGGTTTGCTGACCCTCTCTCTTGGCGGGCTCTTGATCGCCTTCGCCGCCTATGGTGACGCCGGCTGCTTTTCTCTGATCGCCACCGGAATATTGGCGTTGGTGCCGGCCGCGGTGATGGCCGGGGATCTGGTCAATGCGCTCGTCACCCATTTTGTGGCGCCTCGCCAGCTTCCCAAGATGGATCTCTCGGAAGGGATTCCGGCCGACTGCCGCGCCATGGTGGTCGTGCCGTCGATGCTGACAGATCCTGCCGAGATTGAGGAGTTGCTCCGCCGGCTGGAGCAGCACCACATGGGCAATGCAGATCCCCATCTGAGCTTCGCCCTTCTGACCGATTTCCCCGATGCGCCGCTCGAGAAGATGGCCGGCGATGAAGACCTGCTCACCCAGGCGGAGGCCGGTATCCGCGACCTCAACCGGAGATACGGTTCGCCGTCGAGCCGGCCGTTCTACCTCTTTCACCGCCGCCGTCAGTGGAACGAGGCCGAAGGATGTTGGATGGGGTGGGAGAGAAAACGCGGCAAGTTGGCGGAACTCGATCGGTTGTTGAGGGGTAAGGAAACCACATTCGAGTTACAGGTCGGTGATCTCGAGGTGGTACCAAAAGTCCGGTATGTGATCACATTGGATGCCGACACCGCTCCACCTCGAGACAGCGCCTGTGCATTGATCGGAACCCTGGCGCACCCGCTGAACCGGGCCGAGTTCGATCCCGAGAGCGGGGTCGTGATCGCGGGCTACACGGTGCTCCAGCCGCGCATCCAGGTCAAACCGACGACTGAACGTCAATCCCTGTTTTCGCGGATCTTCTCGCGGGATGTGGGCCTCGATCTCTACACCCTCGCGGTGTCTGATGTCTACCAGGATCTGTTTGGAGAGGGGATCTACGTCGGCAAGGGAATCTACGATGTCGATGCCTTCGATCGCAGCCTGGCCAACCGCGTAAGGGACAACACGATTCTCAGCCACGATTTGTTCGAAGGTGTCCACGGACGGACCGCACTGGTCACCGACGTGGTTTTCTTTGAGGAGTTTCCCCCGAACTACCTCGCCTTTGTCCGTCGCATGCACCGGTGGATCCGCGGTGACTGGCAGCTGTTGCCGTGGCTGTGGCGCAGGGTTCCTCATACGGTGCGGGCCAAGGTGAAAAACCGGCTGTCGATCCTCGATCAATGGAAGATCCTGGACAATCTCTTGCGGAGCCTGTTTTTTCCGGCTCTTCTCGCGCTGGCGCTTGCCGGCTGGCTTGTCCTACCCGGTTCGGCGCTGATCTGGACGCTCGCCGCCGTCTCGCCGCTCGCGGCGCCGGTCATCATCGGCGCGGCGTCTGGATTCTCCCGGCGCCTCAATGATCTCTGGCTCCGCAACTCAGCCACCTTGGAGGCCACCAGGGCTGAGCGGGTCGATACTCTGCGATCGGTGCTCGCTGTGGTCTTTCTCCCGTATGAGGCGCTGGTCTCCTTGCACGCGATCGCCCTCACGCTCGTACGTTTGACGATCACACACAGACATCTGTTGCAGTGGGCGACAGCCGCGCAGACAGCCCGCGTCACCGACGGTGAGATGCAGGGCCTTTTGGTGTGGAAAAAGATGATCAGTGCGCCGCTGTTCGCCCTCGGTGCGGCAGTTGCAGTCGGCATTGTCAATCCTCGGGCTTTGCCTGCCGCCGGGCCCCTTCTTCTTGTGTGGCTCCTGTCTCCGGTAATCGCCGGTTGGATCGGGCGGTCCGGGATCCGCCGACCGGCGGCATTGTCGGCCCCAGACCGCGGGCGCCTGCGCTGCCTGGCACGCCGCACTTGGTTGTTCTTTGAGAAGTTCGTCGGTCCCGAGGATCACTGGCTGCCTCCTGATCACTTCCAGGAAGATCCACGGGGGCTGGTAGCCCATCGAACCTCTCCGACCAACATCGGCCTCCTGCTGCTCTCCACCCTCGCCGCGCACGACCTGGGCTACGTCGGCCCCCTGGAGTTGGCTCTCAGGCTGGGGGGAACGATGGAGGGCATGGCTGGACTGGAACGGCACCGGAACCATTTCTTGAACTGGTACGACACCCGCAGCCTCGAGCCCCTGTCGCCACGGTATGTGTCCGTCGTCGACAGCGGCAACCTCGCCGCCAGCCTCGTGGTCCTCAAACAGGGTTGTGACGAGATGCCCCGCACCCGCGTCCTTCGCTGGGAACGCTGGCAGGGGGTGCTCGATATTCTCGACATCCTCAAAGACATCCTCGAGGATGTGGGACTCGGCCAAGACGCTGTCGTGTTCCAGGAGCATTTGGCCCGTTGCCGCTGGCGGATCGAACGATCGCGTCAGGCGCCCGAAGGGTGGGTCTCTCTCCTGCACGAGCTCCCGGAGCAGGAGCTACCTCAGCTCGAGCAGGCCCTGGTTTCAATCGTCGAAGACAGCCCCGAGATCCTGAATGCCCAGACCCTGCACGCCCTTCACCTGTGGCTCGAGAGGCTTCGTCACCATCTCGTAAGCCTCCGTCGCGAGCTTGAACTGCTCCATCCATGGATCCGGGTCCTCTCTGAGGCGCCGGTGTGGTTGGGTCT
>DAOWGJ010000295.1 GCA_030637505.1 Holophagae bacterium | reverse complement strand
GATCGCGGTACCGTTTACGACGATCTCGGCAGGATCTGGCAATTCACATCGGACGGTCACGCGGAGTACACGGCGATCGTGCTCAAGGGCCGCAAGCGCGTCTCCAACGGCTGGATGCTGGTTGGGGCCTACACCTGGTTCTAGGCCAAGGATTATGATTCCAACGAGCGATCTGTTTCCTCATCCAGTGACTATCCTATGGACCAGTTCAATTTGGACGTCGACTGGGGCCCGTCGAACTTCGACGTGCAACATAAGTTCGTCCTGTCCGGCACCTATCAGCTGCCGTGGGACATGATGGTCTCGGGCATTCTCTTCATCCGCTCGGGGTTCCCATATTCTGCAATGGGCGCCACCGATTGGAACGGCGACGGATACAGCCGGAACGAACGGGCATTGATCGAGACATCCCCAGACGTCTGGTTTCGGTACTCGAGGAATACCTTCCGTCAGGAATATTTCCGCAACCTGGACCTGCGCCTGTCCAAGATCTTCCGCTTCGGGCGTGACCTCGAGCTGGAGATCATCGGCGAGGTCTTCAACGTGACCAACGAGGACAATTGGTATGGCGCCGAGTCCGAACTGGTCAACCGGTACGGTGAAATCCAGGATGATTTTGGTGAGGCCCTGTATCCTGGCGATCCGCGAGGCTATCAGCTAGGCCTCAAGTTCCGCTTCTAGGTTTTTTCACCTCATCATCAACGGGGCCTTCGGGCCCCGTTTTTTTCTGACAAAAGCGAGAGTGAACAGAAGATATTCTCGATTTCGCAGTCCAACTTTTCCTGCTTCCGCTCGCGGGCTGGATTTCGCATTCCCCACCCAGACGCTCTACACTCTCAACTAGAAAGGTTCCTGAGGTTCCCATGGCAGGCCTGATGACGACTCGAAAGGCAGCCCTCGCCGCAGGCGCTCTGATCATCGCCGCGGCGTGTACGATCAATCCGGCGACCGGGCGGCGGCAGCTGTCGCTGATCGGAGAGCAACAAGAAATCGCCATGGGCCTCCAGTACGACAAGAGTGTCACCGCCGAGTTCGGTCTCTTTCCCGACGAGGAACTCCAAAACTACATCCAAGACATCGGCCACAGGCTGGCGGCCGTGTCCGAGAGACCGAACCTCCCCTGGCAATTCAAGGTTGTCGACGACGAAACGGTCAACGCCTTTGCCGTACCCGGCGGCTTCATCTACATGACCCGCGGCATCCTCGCCCATTTCAACTCTGAAGCCCAGCTGGCAACCGTCATGGGCCACGAGATCGGGCACGTCACGGCACGGCACAGCGTCGAGCAGATCAGTCGGGCCCAGTTGGCACAGTTGGGAGTCGGTGTCGCGATGGTAGCCTCGGAGGAGTTCCGCAAGTATTCAGGGCTGGCAGAACTGGGTCTCGGAGTCCTTTTCCTTAAATTCAGCCGCGACGACGAGAGTCAATCCGATGGCCTCGGCATGCGCTATCTCCTGCGGACCGGCTACGATCCCAACGAAGCCCCCAGGGTATTTGAGATGCTGGAGCGTCACGGCCGGGTCCAGGGCCAGGCCCGCCTGCCCGAGTGGCAGGCAACCCACCCCAGCCCGGACCGGCGAGCGGCCCGGCTGAGGGAAGAAATCCGAACACTGCCTCTCGAGCAGCAGACGGGTACGGTTGGACGGAAGGCCTACCTCAACCGGCTCAGAGGCATGACCTTCGGCATGGACCCCAGGCAGGGCTACTCGGTCGGATCGACCTTCTACCACCCGGACATGGCCTTCCGAATGGACTTCCCGAAAGACTGGAAGATCATCAATCAACGACAACTGCTTGCCGGAGTCAGCCAAAATCAGGACGCCTTCGTCGTCCTGACCCTGGCGCAAGGGGAGACACCACGCCAGGCGGAACAAGCGTTTTTTGACCAGGACGGCATCCGCAAGGGCTCACAATGGCTAAAGGGCTTCCAGCACTTCGAGGTTGTTCCCCAGGCCGATGCTGCCGGCAATACACCGCCCCCGATCCGCGGCACCGTCGGCTTCAGGGCCCATGAAGGCCACGTCTTTCGTCTCATCTGCTACACCTCGGCAGACAAATGGAAGACCTACAGCAATCCGATGCACCGCTCACTCCCCAGCTTCAAGCGACTGACAGACCAGCGGTACCTCAATGTCCACGCCAAAAAGCTCAGGATCGTCAAACTGACACGCGACATGAGCCTGGAACAGTTCAACCGTCAGAATCCATCGGCCATCGAGTTGGAGGCCCTGGCCGTGCTCAACGGGGTCGATGCATCCGAGGTCCTGACCAAGGGCACCCTCGTCAAGCGCATCGTTGGGAAGGATCCACCGAAGAACTAGCCCGCACCCGAGCACCCAACGCAGGTATACAAACCAGAGAGCGCCCAAACCCTCAAATCGGGACGTGCCTGGTGCGACTTTCTTTACCGGGCAGACCCCCCGATTGAGCCGTCGCTGCGAAGAAAGTCGACACCTGGCAATCCCCGGCGAGTGCGTCAGCAATCGAGTCTCGGCCAACGGTGTAGGCCGCCGAGGTCTTTCCCCGGAGGGGCGGCTCTCTTCCTGATTCCGAAAATGTCGCCCCTCCGGGAAATGCACCGAGCGGGAGCGAACGGTAATCCATCGATCATCGGAAATCTCAACGCGCTCCCGAAGGCCGGGGCTGGAGACCACGTCAGGATCCCTGGACCGGAGCGGCAACTGGGATCGCGGCCCCTGACGCTCATTCACCGCCTCCTCAACCCACGAGCCTTGCTGACCATCTCCACCAGAGCATCAAAACGCTCAGGGTCCTCGATGCCCTGATCCTCCAACCGGCGCAAACGACGCTGCACGTCGTCGAGGTCACCGTCCCTGGCCCAATAGGCCCCCTTGAGAATCTCGGCAAACTCGGCGACCGACGATGCCAGCTTCAAGGCCGGCGAGGCCTCTTCCCAGCTCGTCGCCAACTGCGAGACCCGGAGAGTCTCGTCCAGTTCGATTTCGCGGGTCTCGCCCATCGGGCGGTAGCGCAAACGCAATGTGGCTACCCTGCCGCGACGCGCGGCTTCGGGTCGAATTTTGATTTCATAGACCGCGGTGACCGTGTGGCCGGCGCCGATCTCGCCGGCGTCGACCGTGGGATCACGGAAGAGGTGGTCGGCGATGTCACGATTTTCATAGCCCAGGAGGCGCCACCGTAAGACGACGTCGGGGTCAAACTCCACTTGGGCCTTCGCGTCATGGCCCAGGGTCAAGAGGGTCCCGGTCAGCTCTTCGACAAAGATCCGTCGCGCCTCGCTGAGGTCATCGACGTAGGCGTAGCGCCCGTCACCCTTATCGGCCAGCTGCTCCATCAGGACATCGTTGTAGTTGCCCATGCCGAAGCCGACCGTCGTCAGTTCGATTCCGTCGTCCGCCTCACGTTGGATCCGCTGAAGGATCGATTTGGGGCCTGTTCGCCCGACGTTGGCGACGCCGTCCGAGCACAGGATGACCCGGCGAAGGCGCCCGTCGTCGTCCCCGTCTCTCAGCAGATCGTAGGCCAGAACGAGGCCCTCCTCGGCGTTGGTCGCACCTCCTGCCTGCAGCCGATCGATCGCCCGACGGATTTCGTCATGGTCGGTCGTCGGTTTGAGCAGAACCCGGCCGGACGAGCCGTAGACCACCAGGCCGACATGATCATCCCGGCGCAGGTTTTCCAGAAGCTCGAACAGGGCCTTCTTGACCAGGCCCAGGCGGTTCTCGCGGTTCATCGAGCCGGAGACGTCGATACAGAAGACCAGCACCGCGGGCGGGCGGTCGGCAGCATCGACCTCACGCGCCTTGACCGCCAGGCGCAGGGTGTAGGTGTGCTCCCCTGCTGCGAAGGCCGACGGGGCACCCTCAACGATCAGGCGGAAATCAGACTTACGGGGCGGAGTGTCACCGTAGTCGAAAGAGTTGACGAATTCCTCGACCCTGATGGCGGCTCGCGGCGGCAAATTTCCGTCACGCAGGTAGCGTCGCACCACGGTGAAGGATCCCGTGTCGACGTCCAAGCCGAAGGTCGAGAGCCGATCGTCCTCGGTGTCGACGAAGGGATTGACTCCGGAGTGTTCGAAGAAGACGTCGCCGTAGGGCTTGTCATTGGGTTCGGCCGAGCCTCCGGTCGAGGGAAACGCAACCACACCCTCGCCCTTCGATTTCTTCGTCTGTGAAGGCGCCGGGGGCGCTGCCACCGTTCCGCCACCGACGTATGCGACGATTCCCCGGTCAGCCGGCGCCTGTTTGTTGGCAGAAAATTCCCGGCCAACCGTCTTCGTGACCGCAAGAAGCTGATCTCGCCGCTCTTCAGCTCGCAGCGCCCCACGATCGGTGATC
>DAOWGJ010000286.1 GCA_030637505.1 Holophagae bacterium | reverse complement strand
CTGACAGCCGAGAGCTTTCTGGTTGACACCTGAGGCTTCCGGAAATATATTTGCCGCCCCTTGGCGGTGTAGCTCAGGGGTAGAGCAGGGGTCTCATAAGCCCTGTGTCGGTAGTTCAAGTCTACCCACCGCCACCATTTTCCCTTTGGTTTCGACCCCGCCGGGTTAGAGTTCTCCCATGAACCTCGAGGCATTCGTTCATCATTTTCGCAGCACCTTTCCTGACCTGGAAGGGTCGGAAATTCTGGTCGCCCTGTCCGGCGGCGCGGACTCGACGGCCCTGCTCCATCTTTTCAATCAAGCGAACCTCGGGCTGACTCTCCATGCCGCCCACGTACATCACGGCGCTCGGGGGATCGAAGCCGATCAAGATGCACAATTTTGCCGGGCACTCTGCCGAAGACTGGGCATCACCTACACCCAAATCCCTCTGAACCACGACCTGCCCTCAAACCGGGGGCGAGAGGCCACATGGAGGGCACAGCGTTACGCCGCTTTGGAACGCACCGCTGCCGATGTTGGCGCCACCGCCATCGCCACCGCCCATCATCGCGATGACGTTTCGGAGGGCGTACTTCTTCAGCTCCTTCGGGGCGCCGGACCCCGCGCGATGGCGGGCATTCACACACGTGACCGATGCATCATCCGACCACTGCTCCCCTTTTCCGCTTCGGAGATTCGGGAATGGCTCCGCGGAGCGAACCTCTCATGGCGCGAGGACTCATCAAACAAAAGCCCTGAACACCTTCGAAATCGGATTCGTCACGAGGTCTTGCCCTTTCTCGAGGGCATCTCGCCGTCCATCCGGACCCACCTGGTACGGCTGGCGCACGCTTTGGCAGACAGTGAGGGCTGCATGGCCCAGGATCTTGAGGACCGAGATCTTTGGATTGACCCGTGGCACCCGGACGGCGGCGTCCCTGTCGAGGCGGTCGCCCGAATGCCCCGGGCTCTGCAGGTCCGATGGCTCCACGCCCAGATCGCCCGAGTGGGGCTTTCAGGAGTAACCCACCGGCAAGGGGAGATGCTTTCCGGAGTTCTTTCAGGCTCGATCCCGGCGCTGAACCTGGCCGCCCGTTGGACCCTGAGGCGAACAGGCGGACGACTCTGGCTTGAACCAGGACGGGCTATTTCGGCCTATTCACTCAACCTCGGAGCCGGTGAGGTCGATCTTCCCGTTCCCGGTTGGTATATCACCCTTCGGGAAACAACATCCGACGACACGCCAAACCGGTGGACCTTCCCGATTTCGGGTCACGGTCCCCTCACCGTCAGGTGTCTCCAGCCCGAGGACCGTTTCGAAGATGGACGGCGCCCATCAGCCGTCCTCCGCGCATTCCTGCCGCGCCACCTCCGTCGCATTTGGCCCATCCTCTTTGACGGTGATAAACTGTTGTGGATTCCAGGTGTAGCGGCCGACACCGTCGCGGTGAGCGGACCACGAATCGTGGAGGTGACACGCAGATGAGCGACCTACGAGTCGTCTATGACAGCGACCACATTTTGAAGCGGATCTGTGAGACGGCCGCCGTAATTGCTGAGGACTACGTCGACCAGCCCCTGGTCCTCGTGGGCATCCTCAAAGGATCGGCTTTCTTCCTCGCAGATCTTGCCCGTCATTTCCCCCGGGCGGTCGATTTCGAGTTCGTCGACGTCACCCAAAGCCCCGGTGAGCGCGGGGAGGTCGTCCAGTTGACTTATGCCACCCAGATTGATGTCAGGGACCGACACGTGCTCGTTCTCAAGGATGTCGTCCACTCGGGAATCACTGAGAATTACCTGATTACTCATCTGAGCCAGCAACACCCGAGGTCGATCGAAGTCGTGGCCTTCGTCGACCGACCGCAGCTTCGCCGAGTGAACTTGACGGCGAAATACGCGGTTTTTGATGATGTGCCCGACGGTTTCCTCGTCGGATACGGTCTCGGCCCGGGCCGCGACCATTACACGAATCGCCCAGACCTTTGTGTACTCGAGGAGGAGTAACCCCGTATCGATGGGGAACAAAGCCCGCTACCACATTGTTGCTGGTAAACCTGGGCAGGACAGCGCACTCAATAGGGCCACGAGTTCTTGATGTTCACCGGGACCGACCCCCGCTACGGCCTGAGCGGCGCTGACAAACGCATTCTATGAGCCTGAGGAGAGATAACGTGAATCAAACCGTTCGTACCGTTCTGATGTGGGCCGTGATCCTGGTCGGTGTGCTGCTGATCCTCCAGGTCCTTCGCGGCGTTTCAGACACATCCCAGGAAATAGCCTTTTCCGATTTTCTGGACAGGGTTGCCGGTGGTGAAGTCAGCCAGGTTCTGGTCAAGGGAGAGGAAATTTTTATCAGCACCACGGCGGAGGTTACTGACCCGACCAAGCCGCGGTACGACCACTTCACTTATGACCCTGGATATGAAGATCTGATCAAGGAGCTTCGCGCCGGGCACGTCGTCATCGAGGTCGAGAAACCTTCCGACGGCCGGCTCCTGACGGCTCTCCTGTCGTGGGCCCCCCTGCTGATCCTCGTCGGTCTGTGGTTCGTATTCTTCCGCCAGATGCAGGCCGGCGGCACCAAGGCTATGTCCTTCGGCAAGTCAAAAGCCAAGCTTCTCAACCCCGACGAGAAAAAGGTCACCTTTGCTGATGTGGCGGGGGTGAACGAAGCCAAGGAAGAACTCGAAGAGATCATCGAATTTCTCAAGGACCCGAAGAAGTTCCAGCGCCTCGGCGGGAAGATCCCCAAGGGTGTTCTCTTGATGGGCGCCCCGGGAACGGGCAAGACCCTGCTGGCCAAGGCCGTTGCAGGCGAAGCCGACGTGCCCTTTTTCTCGATCTCGGGTTCCGATTTTGTCGAGATGTTTGTCGGGGTCGGCGCCTCTCGCGTCAGGGATCTCTTTGAGCAGGGAAAAAAGAACGCACCATGCATCATCTTCATCGATGAAATCGACGCCGTTGGCCGACACCGCGGCGCCGGGCTGGGGGGCGGTCACGACGAACGCGAACAGACCCTCAACCAGCTCCTGGTCGAAATGGACGGGTTCGAAGCCAACGAGGGCGTAATCTTGATCTCCGCGACCAATCGGCCCGACGTCCTCGATCCGGCCCTCCTGAGACCCGGCCGTTTCGACCGACGCATCGTCGTCAATCACCCGGACGTCCTGGGGCGCCTGGGAATCCTCGAGGTCCACACGAAGGAGATACCGCTCTCCGCAGATGTGGACCTCTCGGTCGTCGCTCGGTCAACGCCTGGATTTTCCGGCGCTGATTTGGCCAGTCTGGTCAACGAGGCGGCCCTCCGCGCGGCCAGACTCAACAAGATGAAGGTCGACATGACCGAGATGGAGTACGCAAAAGACAAGGTGATGATGGGAGCCGAACGGCGTTCCCTGGTGATGTCCGAAGAGGAAAAGCGCATCACCGCCTTCCACGAGGCCGGTCACGCCCTGGTCGCCGCTTTCCTGCCCGACGCCGACCCCCTCCACAAGGTGACCATCATTCCCAGGGGCATGGCCCTGGGACTGACGCAGCAACTCCCGCTCGAGGACCGCTACATGTACTCCCGAGCCTACCTCCAGGCCAATTTGCAGGTATTGATGGCAGGACGCCTGGCCGAAGAGCTCACCTTCGGCTCGGCCAAGATGACCACCGGCGCCGGCAATGACCTCGAACGCGCGACCGACCTCGCGCGCAAGATGGTCTGCGAGTGGGGCATGAGCACCGGCATGGGGCCCTTGACCTTCGGCAAGCAGGACGAGAATATATTTCTCGGAAAGGAATTTTCTCGTCACCAGGACTATTCCGAGACAACCGCCACTCGAATCGACAAGGAGATCAGCTCACTTGTCAATACAGCCTACAATCTGTCCAAGGAGATTCTCGGGGCTCAACTGGCCTCGCTCAATGCGATCTCCGCAGCCCTTCTCGAGCGAGAGGTGCTGGACGGAGAGGAAATCTACGATTTGATCGAGGCACACTCGAACATCGACGTACGAGCCTTGAAACCAATGAAAACTGACGCTCCAGAGGAGGCGCCGCCGACGTGATCCCAGTCACCGTGCCGGTTGCGGTCCCCGATGTTCGCGGTTCCAGAGGCAAGGCCTCCAGGCTGCGGGCTCTGTGGCCGCGCCGACTGCCGGTGATCATGGGCATCATTAACTGCACGCCGGACTCCTTCTCCGACGGGGGGCGTTTCGCTTCTTCGGCCCAGGCCGTAGCCCACGGCATCACAATGGCGCACGACGGCGCCGACATCATTGACGTCGGCGGAGAAAGCACCCGACCTGGGGCACTGCCGGTCTCCGCTGAAACCGAGATTGAGCGCGTCGTTCCGGTCATCCAAGCACTGAGGCGACGCTTGCCGGAAACCTTGGTGTCCGTTGACACGTCCAAGGCCCAGGTCGCTTCGGCGGCCCTCGAGGCCGGCGCCGACTTGGTCAACGACGTCACTGCCGGGGCGGACCCACGAATGCTGGCGACGGCCGCCGCCCTCGGGGCCGGTATCGTGCTGATGCACATGCGCGGCCGGCCCCGCAGCATGCAGGAAGACACCACCTACACCAATGTCACAGCCGAGGTCCATTCCTTTTTGGCCGTCAGAGCCCGGAAGGCGCTCGAAGCGGGGCTCCCTCGGGATCTCGTCTGGCTCGATCCCGGCATCGGTTTCGGCAAGGACGATCAAGCCAACGTGCGGCTGCTGGCCGACTTGCCGGACCTCGCCGCCCTGGGTCACGCGATCGTTGTCGGCGTTTCCCTCAAATCCATGATTGGACGATTGACCGGCACAGAGGTCGAGGACCGCCTCCCCGGCTCGTTGGCGGCACTGACGCCGGCGATAGCTCTCCCGCGAGCGATCGTCCGAGTCCATGACCCCGGGCCAACCCTCCAATTCCTGAAGATGTTGGCCGCGATCGAGGAGGCACGACGATGACGTGGATCCTCGACTTGCTCCACGGTCTGATGGATTTTCAAATGGGTCTGCCCGATCTGGTCGACATCCTACTGGTAACGGCCTTGATCTACACCCTCCTGACCCTGCTGCGGGGAACCAGAGCCATGCAGATGCTCTGGGGACTGCTGGGGCTGGTCGTGGTCTACCTCGCCGCCGGCGCCTTCCAGCTGATCACCCTGAGTTCAATCCTGAGCCACACCCTGGCGATGCTCCCGATCGCCATCATCGTTCTCTTTCAACAGGAAATTCGACGGATGCTGACCGGCTTCGGCTCGATTGGGTGGCTCCGCTTGGGATCGGGGGGTTCCGATCAGCCCGTCTTGATCAATGAGCTTTCGCTGGCGGTCCAGGCTTTGGCCGCCAAACGTATCGGCGCCCTGATTGCGATCGAAAGAGGCGATACGCTGGACCCCTGGACAGAGACCGGTATCCCGTTGGAAGCCCGGTTTTCCTACGATCTGCTGCTGAACATTTTCGTCCCGGGGACCCCACTGCACGACGGCGCCGTTATCATCCGGGGCAATAAAATCGAGGCTGCCTCGTGCTTTCTGCCCCTGTCCACCAGCCACAAAATGTCATCCCAATTGGGCACTCGCCACCGCGCTGCCGTTGGACTCTCAGAGGATTCAGACGCTCTGGTCATCGTCGTTTCCGAGGAGACCGGAACGATTTCCCTGGCCGTGGAACGCCAACTGATGCGGCCACTGGACGAGACAACTCTGAGAAATGCCCTGACCGAGCACATGTACCAACTGAGTTCCGAGGATGAAGAGGCGGCGCTGTGATTCGGGCTAAACCTCGCCACCCTGCCTATCTTCTGGTTGCCCTGATCGCCGCATCCCTCCTGTGGTATGCCGCTACCGGAAAACGGCGGGCGACGATTTCCGTCCGAAGCACCAAGGCCAATCTGACTCTGGTCAACATGCCCTCGGACCTTTTGCTGACCTCGAGCGTACCCGACACCATCACCCTACAACTTCGGGGGCCATTGACCCTCAACCCGACGGCCGCTGGAAATCCGGAGGTCTTCCTCGACCTCTCAGAGGCCGTGCCGGGCCGGAGTATCTACCCAATCGACGTCTCGGGCGTCCGACTTCCGGCGGAAGTCGAGGTGATTTCGGTCGAGCCGACCGAGATCGAAATCGAACTCGAGCGGGTCCTACTCCGCAGTCTCGCCCTCAGCCCATCGGTCGAGGGCAACCCTGCGCCGGGGTTCGTCGTCAACCTCGTTCAGCTGGATCCGACGCGGATTACCGTCCAGGGCCCAGAAAGCCGTCTGTCCACGCTCGAGAGCGTCACGACGTCTTCAATTTCGGTGGAGGGGGCCACCGGAAGCGTCGAGGCAGTCGTCACACCGCTCCTGACAGATCCTCTCCTGCGTGTGCTCACCGGATCCCCAATCATGGTTCGGGTGAACATCGGACCCCAGCCCCAACCGGAGGAAGACACCACCTCGACTCTCGGAGCTTCCGGCCGCCCCCCCGGGGAAACGAAGTAAGGAGTTCTGGACACATGGCCCGTGAACTTTTCGGAACAGACGGAATCCGAGGTCGTGCCCTCGAATGGCCCCTGGATGAGGTTACTCTTCGCCGCCTGGGCGTCGCTCTGGTCCGGCTGATGGCCAATGGGGACCCGAAACCCTCCTTTCTCATCGGGGGGGACACTCGGGATTCAACCGAGACGTTAGCCGACTGGCTCAGCATCGGCATCCAGGCTGCAGGGGGTTCCGTTACCTGGGGCGGCATCTTGCCGACCCCCGCAGTCTCGCACCTGCTGCGGGTAGGAAGCTGTACGGCCGGCATCGTCATTTCCGCATCTCACAATCCAGCGGAAGACAACGGCGTCAAGGTCTTGGCCGCGAGCGGAGAAAAGATCTCCGAGACCGTCGAAGAGCTGCTTGAGGATGAATTGAAACGCGCCCAGGCCAAATCGGGCCCAGGCCTCCCCGCAATGCGGCCCGGGTTGATCGACCGGTACCGCGCGAGGGTCTTGGGGTCTCTCGAGGGTCCGAAGCCCCTCGACGGCCTGCGTCTGGTTCTGGACGCGGCCAACGGCGCCGCTTCGGGCCTGGCCGATGAGATCCTCGAGACCCTGGGCGCCGAAATCACAGCCATCGCCAGTGCACCAGATGGACACAACATCAACCGGAATGTTGGTGCCGCCTCACCTGGGCAGCTGGCCGAGGCCGTCACGCGCCTCGGCGCCGACGGCGGCCTGGCCCTGGACGGCGACGCCGATCGCGCCGTCCTCGTCGACGAAAAGGGGCGCATCCTCGACGGTGATGATCTGTTGCTGGCCTGGGGGAAGAGTCTGCAGGCCGACGGACGACTTCCGGGAAACAAAGTTGTTGCGACCGTCATGTCGAATTTCGGACTGGAGACCGGTTTCGCCGCCGAGGGCATCAGCCTCCTCAGGTGTCCGGTGGGCGATCGGGCCGTGTGGGAGACGATGGTTCGACATGGCGCCGCTCTCGGCGGAGAGCAGTCCGGTCACATCATCTCCTCCCACCTCAGCGTCACCGGCGACGGTCTTTTGACCGGCACTCAGGTCCTGGCCTTGGCCGCCAGGAGCGGGCGCCCCCTCTCCGAATTGTCCAACCTCGAACGCCTGCCTCAGGTGCTCATCAACGTCAGGGTCGGGCGACAACAACCCTTCGAAGAGATCCGGGAAATCCAATCTCTGCTGAAGTCCATCGAAACGAAGCTCGCCGGCAGTGGCCGCGTTTTGCTGCGCTACTCCGGTACCGAACCCCTGGCCCGTGTGATGTTGGAGGGACAGGACGAACAGGAAATCCACGCGCACGCTGAGGAGCTGGCGGAGGCCATCAGGAGAGCGTTGCCGGAGTAGGGAAAGCTGTCAGCTATCAGCTATCAGCGAACACAGCCCTACCGCAAATGCTCGAGGATCAACCGCGCAACCTCTTCGCCGGCCTCGAGAGGAAGGAGGTGTCCTGCGCCAGGGATAATCTCCAGCTTCGCGCCAGGGATACCTTCAGCCGCTTCCTGGGAAAATGCCATGAATCCGGGCATTTCACGTTCGCCAACCAACACCAGCGTTTCCGCACTGACCTCACCAAGTCGTTCCGGGACCGTCCAGTCCCGCTCGATGTGGTCCCGGGCCTCTGCGAGATATTCGGCGCCAGGAAAATCCTTGACGATTTCAGACAATGTTTCCAGAACGCCGGGCTTTGCCAGCGAGGCCGCAAAGAGAGGACTCTTCATCCACGGCCCTTCCATGGCTGCCTGGATTCCCTCGGTACGTGCCACCATGGCTACCGCCTTGAGATTGGCCATGAATTCCGGCTCAAAGGGCCGGTCCGGCATCACCGGAGACATCAGCGTCAGCGCCCCAACTCGGTCGGGTCTCTCAAGGACCATTTCCAGGGCAACCCCTCCCCCCAGGGAGAATCCTACGACCGCAGTCCGCTCCACCCCGGCCTCGTCGAGTACCGCCTCAACATCCCCGCAGTGGTCAACCCAGTGATAGCCTTGTGGAGGCCGCGTCGACCTGCCATGCCCTCTGAAATCCGGTCGGATAACCCTCAAACCCGCGGCCACCAGGCTTGAGGTCAACCCGTCAAATACACGGTGATCCAGAGTGTGGCCGTGAAGCAACAGGACCGGCTGCCCTTCCCCCTGATCACGGTAGAAGATACTGACGTCATCCCGTTGTACCGTCGTCATCGAAGCCTCCACAGGGGCATTCTACGCGAGGATTCACCCCGCCGGTTGGGGAGTGGTCCGAGAAAGTCCGGGAACGGGAACGGGCCCGGGCTCGGGCTCGGGATTGATGCTCCCTCAGGCAAACAAAGGGTGTAGAATCCATCCCTGCGGCGCTCCTGATGAGATCCAGGATCAAGCGCCCGAAAGGAAAATCATGGCTACAGAACAACAGATCCTCGAAACGCTCAATCGGTTCACCGCCCCGGGTTCGACCACAGGTCTGGTCGACGGAGGCGCTGTCCGTAACGTCGAAGTCGATGGTTCTTCGATCAGGGTGGCCCTTGCCTTTCCCGCAGGCCCCCCTGGCCCGATCGACGGACTCCGTACGGCCCTCACCCAGGCCCTGACAAATCTCGACGAAATCGACTCGGCCGATGTCCAGATCCAGACGATGCTGTCGACGATTTCCACCGCCCCGACCCAGGTGCAGGCACCGGAACCCCCGTCCTGGGGAGAGAAGATCACCGGCATCAAAAACGTCATCGCCGTCGCCTCGGGAAAGGGCGGTGTCGGAAAATCAACCGTCAGTGCCAACCTTGCCCTGGCCCTGGCACAGGCCGACTTTGCCGTCGGACTGCTGGACGCGGACATTTACGGACCGTCCCAACAGATGATGACCGGCGCCAAGGGCGAACCTCGCGGCACCGCCGATGGCCGAATCCTCCCGATCATGGCCCCGGGCGGCGTCACCGTCATGTCCCTGGGATTTATCGTCGATCCCGACCAGCCGGTCATCTGGCGGGGGCCACTGCTGATGAAGGCCTTGGAACAGTTGATCGTCGATGTCGAGTGGGGCGATCTGGATTACCTGATCGTCGATCTGCCGCCGGGAACAGGCGACATCACCCTTTCCCTGTGCCAGAACGTCAATTTGGCCGGCGCCATCATCGTCACGACACCGCAGGATGTCGCGTTGATTGACGCACGAAAAGGCCTGGCGATGTTCCAGAAATTGGACGTCGAAGTCCTCGGCCTGATCGAAAACATGGCCGCCTATACCTGTCCCAGCTGCGGGAATATCGACCACATCTTCGGATCCGGCGGAGGCCGGCGCACCGCCGAGACCCTGGGCATCCCCTTCCTGGGGGATGTCCCTCTCGATCCGTCCATCGTCGTTGGCGGAGATGCCGGCACGCCGGTGGTTTCGGACCGCCCGGACTCGCCCGCAGCCAAGGCTTTCATCCAACTCGCGAAGACCATCGCTGGTGAGAGGAGTGAGGAGTAGGGGGGTTACGGATGTTCGCATTGGGTGCCGGCCCGGATTAACGGCCGTTCAGCCCAGTCAAGGAGTCATGCCGCGCGAGCCGCCTCGACGGCGGACGGCCATGCCGAACCAGCGATCCTCCTCAACCCGGGCGTTGAAAAATTCATACTCTCTCTTGAAGTCCTCAGACAACAGGATGCGCCGCTCGCTCGGGCTCAGGAAGAGAGGGTTGCCCCACAGGGCTTCCTCAGACATCGGAATTTCACGCACCCAATTCAGCCCGAAGAGAATCACGTCGGGCCGCCGGGCAAGAATCCCTGCCGGGTCACCGCGCTCGTGACCGGGGTGGCCTGAAAGCCTCATCGAGGGGTCGCTGTTTCGGGCAATTTCCGAATCAACGAGCCCGTACATGTCGAGAATTCGGGTTCCACCCTCGGCGCCGATCACACCGATTGCCGGAGTTGCCACGAGGGTCTCCGGCGGCATGTTGGCAGCGATCCACCGCGCCGCGATCCGACCCCGCTCAACCACCCTGTCCGGCATTCGAACGTTGGGATTCGTGAACTGGGGCACCAATGCCCACATCGTTGCAAGACCGAGCCACACAAATCCGATCGGTGGTCGCCGGTTCGTGAGACCGGCAGCCGCCAGCGCCGCCGTCACCGGGATGAGCGGGACCAAAAAGCGGGCAAACGGAAGATAATCTCCTCCAACCCATATCACCCACCCGAGCAACGAAAGCACCGCCGCCACACCGATCAAGGCCTCCTTGGGCCATCGCAGACCAAATGCGAAAACGGCCGCAAAAAGAACCCAGAGAGGTGTGTCGACGCCCCCCTTTGCAAAATAGAGTAACCCGCTCAAGAGATCGGGCTCGGCATCGACCTTGGCGAAGAAGGTGTTGGGCAACCATGCGCCGTAATAGGCCAGGCGGAAAATCTCATACCCAATCAACGGCGCAGAAAACAGAGCAATTCCCAACCACGATATTCCTCGTCGGTCCGACCGGAGCGTGAGCAGGGAAACACCCCACAAAATGACAGCCACGCCGAAACCCTCCGGCCTGATGAGAGTTGCAACACCGAGCCATACACCGGATCGCCATCCCCCCACGACTCCCTCACGGTGCTCCTCGATGACAAACAAAAAGCCCAAACCGAGAGCGAGAGCAAATGCTGCCGTCTCCATCCCGGACAGGGCGTGGTAGAGATGGCCCGCACTCGCCGCCACGGTACATCCGGCGAAGATTGCAAGCGTGGTCGAGCTCCCGAGAGACCGAGCGAGACGTCCGGTGAGCCCGGCCGCGGCGGCGAAGGCCAACAGCCCGACAAACTGGAGAATCTCCAACGCAGGGAGCCCGAGGAACATCGCACCGGCGGTCAAACCGACCCAGGCGGGGCTGGTGAACCCTTCCACCCGCTCGCCGATGTTGAAAACCAATCCGTTGCCGTCGATGAGATTGCGGGCATACCGCAAGAAGATGTACGTGTCATCGTACACGGGATCGGCGCCAAGAAACAGCGTGACACCGGCATGACTCAATGCCACCAGCACGGGAATCGCAATGACCAGGAGTTCTCCTCCGCGCAAGCCCGGAAATCTCGAGGCCTCCTCGTCTCTTGAGGGACAGGGAGTTTCTGTCATCTGACACAAGGCTAGCATGGTGTTTTGGCGCCTTTTCGAGCCCTGGGCATGTAGTTTTTCCGGTTTTGGCCTGGCTTCGAGGGCCTTGCGGCACAAGGCGGACCGGAATAGGATCATCTGGGGCTTTCATGAAATCGTCAATCTGTTGAATCCCCCACAACGAAACCAGAGGTCTTGGATGAAAACGATACCCTCAGATTCGCCGATCTTCGTCGCGGGGCACCGCGGGCTCGTAGGATCAGCGGTTCTCAGAGCCCTTGAACGGCAGAGCTCCAGAAACATCCTGACCGCCACCAGGGAGCAGCTCGACCTCAGGGACCAGGCAGCAGTGAACTATTGGTTCAAGGCCAACCGTCCGGAGTACGTCTATCTCGTTGCCGGAACTGTTGGCGGGATTTTCGCGAACTCGACTCGTCCGGCCGAGTTCATCTACGACAACTTGATGATCCATGCCACCGTCGTCCATGCGGCCCACCTCTATGGTGTCAAGAAGCTGCTGTACCTCGGGTCTTCCTGCATCTACCCCCGAGACTGCCGACAACCGATGAGGGAGGAGGCTCTCCTCTCCGGCTATCTCGAACCATCGAACGAGCCCTACGCCGTCGCCAAAATCGCCGGCATCAAACTCTGCCAGGCCTACCGGCGCCAATATGGGTGCAATTTCATTTCCGCCATGCCCACCAATCTCTACGGGCCGTTCGACAACTTCGACCTCGAAAGCTCCCACGTTCTCCCAGCCCTGATCAGAAAATTTCACGACGCCAGGGTTGAGGCAAACCGAAAGGTAACAATTTGGGGGAGCGGAAGCCCGCGCCGTGAGTTCCTGTACGTCGATGACCTCGCTGACGCCTGCCTCTTTTTGATGGACAGCTACAACGAAGAGAACCATATCAACGTAGGCACCGGACAGGATTTGACGATTCGTGAACTGGCAGAATCCGTACGCGACATCGTGTACCCGGGGGCGGCACTCGAATTTGACACGTCAAAGCCCGATGGGACTCCGCGGAAACTGCTCGATCTTTCAAGGCTTCACAAGCTGGGTTGGCGCAACCGAATTGACCTCAACCACGGAATTCGGTTGACCTATGACTGGTATACGGAATCCCTACGGTTGAGTCCCTTAACTCCGTCCTCCGGTGAGAAGCGCTAGGACTTGGAAATGTCCCTTCCCAAATTTCACCCGGCAATTGTGGTCGTGGCCTATAACAGAGTCGAATCGCTCGGGAGAATTTTGGGCTCAATTCATCGTTCAAAGATACCTCCAAACACCGAATTGGTGATCAGCATTGACAATGGCAGCAACTCCATCATTGAGGATCTGGCGGAGACTTTCGAGTGGACTCACGGAACCAAGAGGGTAATTCCCCATGCTCACCATCTGGGCCTCAGAGAACATATTCTCCGATGTGGCGATCTGACAGAGGAATACGGCAGCATCATTCTTTTGGAGGACGATTTATTCGTCTCCCCTCATTTCTTTCAATACAGTATGGAAGCACTTGCTTTCTACTGTGATGCAAAGAACATTGGTGGAATCTCGTTGTACAACCACCAATACAATGAGTACGCTCATTTCCCTTTTGAACCAATATTCGACGGCCATGATAACTATTTCTTGCAGATCGCTTCGTCTTGGGGTCAAGCATGGACACACACACAATGGTCGGAATTCCGGAGTTGGTACGGTCAATCGAAGGTGATTCAGGAAGAGGAAAAAATTCCAAATGCGGTCAAACTGTGGCCGGAGAGCTCATGGAAAAAGTACTATATTTCGTATTTAGTCGCGGAGAACAAATATTTCGTATACCCAAGAGTTTCATTGACAACCAACTTTTGTGAGCCGGGCACTCATAACATAATCAACAATACCTTACAGGTACCATTGGCGATGGGAGAGACGAAGTATAATTTCTCTAGTGTTGAGGACTCGATCGCTGTATATGATTCATATTGTGAACTCCAGCCGGAAAAACTGAAAGAACTGGTTCCTGAACTCCGAGAATACGACTTTGAATGTGACTTGTACGGCCTCAAGGAATTGAGGTTGATCCAGTCCAAATTCATCTTGTCATCAAAAACATACCACTCTATTGGAGATAGTCGTATACCAGCTGTTGCCTCTTTTGGTCTCAAAATGAGACCCATGGAATTGAACATCATCCATAACGTCCAAGGATGTGTTTTTCAATTATTTGAGGTCGACAATGCTCTGGTCGATTCAGAAAGGCAAGGAGATCCTGGAGCGTTTTTTCAGTACTTCTACAATGAAAGAAAATTCATCCCCTCGTGCATAGTATCTCAGGAGATCAACAGAGTTCCTTGGGTCAATTTGGTCGTGGAACTCATGAATAGAGTCATGAATAAGATCAGAAAGTCTCTTCATTTGTGAGAGCCCCGGATCTCAGATTTCTGAAGAGGATCGCCGTCGTTGACACGCCCTGCGCTGGAAACAGAATATACTTCTGTGGGACTACCGGTTCACCCATAAAGCTCAAGGCCGGTAGAAAAAGACGCATAGGCGTTGTTCCGGAAAGCTGGCTTCATTCTTAGCAGTGCAAATGTCTCCGTAGAAACTACCTTATGTGGCGCCAGGTTTGGTGCCCGCACGGGCGCCCATGGCTGACACGAGCACAGAATCAACTCGTGTCGAGATCAGCAAGAAACTGGTACTCATCAACTCCGCCAGTTCGCTGGTCACGCGCATGCTCAGCATCTCCGTGCTCATTTGGCTGCAGCAGTATCTCCTCAAACGCATCACGCCTGAGGAATACAGCCTCCTACCCGTGCTCTACTCCGTCATGGCGTTCGCCCCCCTCCTCACCTTCGCCCTCACCGCCGGCCTCGGTCGCTACATCGTTGAGGCCTACGCGAGACACGACGACAAACGCATCACACAGATTGTCTCAACCATGTTCCCTATCCTCTGCGGCGCCGGGCTCGTGTTCCTCGCCGTCGGTTGGACCTTCGCCTGGCACATAGACAAGATTCTCAATATCGCGCCCGAGCGCCTCTGGGACGCCCGCATCATGATGGCGCTCCTCATGTTTTCCGCCGCCGTCACCCTACCCGTGTCCCCCTTCGGCGTGGGCTTCTTCGTGCGCCAGAAGTTCGTGTTGCAGAACCTGATTGGAGTCGGGACCGAGGTTTTCCGCCTTTCCTTGCTGTTCACCCTCCTCTTCGGCATCAGCACCCGTGTCCTATGGGTCGTCACGGCTTCCGCCTGTGCCGGGATACTCGGCCAAATTATCAACGTGGTAATCTCCCGCCGCCTCGTCCCGACGCTCCGCTTTTGCCCTTCCTACATTCACTGGCCGATCGCAAAGGAACTAACCAGTTTCGGGGGGTGGAGTTTCGTTGTGCAGTTCGCCAACACCATACGGTCGAGTGCAGATCCAATAATCTTGAATAGGCTTGCAGGATCATTCGATGTCACCTGCTTTTATCTGGGCTCTCTCCCGTTCAGGCTCTTGCAGCAATTCCATCTTGCCGCTCGTTCCTCCTTGCCACCGGTTGTCATGGGTCTGTATGCCAAAGAGGAATATGTTCGACTCCAGAGCATTTACCTTCGGGTTGGTCGATACAGCCTATGGACATCACTTTTCGTGGCAGTTCCCGCGATTATTTTCTCTCAAGAACTCATGACGCTATATGTTGGCAGTGGTTTCGTCAGGGCGGGCTATGTGATGGCCCTAATGCTTGCAATTTTCCCGACATCATATGGAAACTGTCTACTTTCAGTGATTGCCGAAGCCGCCAATGCCGTTCGATTGCTTGCAATACGGTTCTTGCTCATGCACTCAGTTAATCTCGGCTTAACCCTATACTTGATACTCTATTGGGATCTGGGGGCAGTGGGTTCAGCAATGGCAACACTCAGCGTTGGGATTATTTTTCAACCTCTTTTAATGTGGCCTCTAGGGTGGAGACTGACGAGGATGAAGCCGGGGCGTTGGCTTAGGGAAACATTCCTGCCCGGGTGCATGCCCGCTCTGGCTTGCACTGCCGTCTGTTTGCCCCTGAAGCGCTTTCTGCCGATGTCCTCATGGTCTACTCTGCCAGGATCTGTTGCAGTGGGCGCGCTAATGTACCTGGCTGTTCTTGGGGCTTTCTGCCTTCAACCAACCGACAAAAATGACTTATCTAGGATTCTCAAGAGGGGCCGTGATATGTGTCGTTCCTTGGCAAATCGTGACCATCACATTTGAGGTGGTACCTTTGGCATGAGGTTTCCGGTACCGGATGGCCCCTCTGGCAGCTTCTGATGTCTTGCTTTTTTCTGGGTCGGGGGAGACATCTCTAGTGTAGTGCGCCTGAAGTTCGTTCCATTGGCTGGCGAGTCATCCGCGCCGCTGACGAGGCGCGACAACGCAGTCGTAGCTGGGCTACTTCAAGGAGGAGCAACGAAGCCAGCGGTGTGGAGGGCCGTCAGGAGATG
>DAOWGJ010000217.1 GCA_030637505.1 Holophagae bacterium | reverse complement strand
CTCGGCGAGGTTGACCGCCAGACCGATCAGGAGATTCTGGGTGGTGGGGTTCTTGGGTGTGGATTTCGGCATTTCGGCGAAAAGACGGTACATCTCTCGGGTGGCGAGGGGCGTAGGGAAGGCCTCTCTCAGGGCTGTACAAAGGGTGGTGTTTCGGTGTACCAGGGAGAGGGCTCCGGAGAGGCGTCGGCCCGCCTTGGTGTGGCGCCCGTGTTCGGCCAAGATCCGAGCCCCGGTCAGCCGAAGTCCGAAGCGGCCCAGGTTTGGGGTCCCGGTCTCAGCGGCCCTGAGCGTTGCGAGGGCCTCGCCCAGTCGGCCGTTCGATGCCTGGTCCAGGCTCGTAGAGATGGCGTCGATCTCACGCCTGAGCGGCGCCCAGCCTGTCGGATCGAGGGTCCAGACCACATAACTGGAGGAGCTGAAGACATGAGGATGTAATTTGAGGAGTTCGCCCCGACCGAGGATGATTCGACCCCCTCGGCGGTACATTTCGGCTCGGAGTCGATCGAATTCTTCCGGGACCGTGTCTTCGAATGCCACAAAGCTGATACTACGCCCCATGGTGAGGGTGTTTCTCTGGTCCCATCGCCCGTCATAGCGATAGCGCTGTTGCTCAACCCATACGACGGGCCGAGGATCATAGGTCTGATGGGTGGTAAACAGCACGTATTCAATATTTTTTTCTTCAATCAGCTGATCCAACGGTTGGTCGTGGTCGAAGAGGTAGACGGCGTTGTCCCCGAAGTAGTAGCCGATTTGGAGAGTTCTTCGCCCGGGAAAGGGGTGGAAGGTGCTGGCGCCGACCAGAAGGCGGGAGTCTTCGGTGACGACGTTCCCCAGCTCGTCGAACCGCTGCCGGGCCCAGGTTGGTGTTGTCAGTCTCTTCCGAAACTCGGACCATCCGCGGTCGGGCCGCAGATCGTCCGCCAAGGAAAAGGGGGTCCAGGTCCTGAAATGGGCGAATTCAAAACCCCGGATTGCGCCGAAATGCCCGACGTTCGTTAAAATCAGCATGGCGGCCAGCGCCGCAAGGACCGAAGGAAGCGCCCGATGCCCGACGGCCTCCGACACCAGAGATGCCGTTCGGACGAGCAGCCAGACGATGACCAGCGGAATCAGGGGAACGAAGAGACGGACCGCGAAATAGCCGAAGAACGAGGCGAAGAGAAGGAGGTAGCCGGCAACGGTCCACAGTGGCAGGTCCTCGTTCGCCGGTGCCGGGAGCTCCCACCCGGTCTGCCGTCTCAAAAGCCGGAGACACCACCGGGAGATGAGAACCAGGGCGAGAATCACCATCAGAATGGCGAGGAAGGTCGATCCGGCGCCGTTGACGGCATTCCAAGCGTACTTGAGGGGGCGCTCGAGAAAGTCCAGGTATTGAGATTGGGCGATGCGGTGCCCGACGATGTCCGAAGTCCGCTCGTGGGCTTCGGCCTGGTGGGTCAGAAGCATTCGGTGGGCCATCAGAACCACGGCACCAAGGTAGGTCCCGGCACGGACTGCCGCCGAGAGAAGCCAGGTCCGTGTGTTGCCGGCCTTGGACCGGGCCTGGAGAATGAGTAGGAGCACGGGGCCGGCGGCGGTGAAGATCAAATCCTCGTGGGTCAGGGCGCTGAGCCCTGTGGCCAGACCCGAGAGTGTCAACAGCATCAGGCGGGTCACCCGGTTTTCAGAGGTCCATGACAGGGAAAAGAGGATCGAGGCGATCAGGACGGTTGAGGTCGAGAGGATGTGCGTCTGCTCGCTTCTCGAAATCAGGATGGTGAAAGGGAGCAGGGCATAGACGGCGGCCGCAGACGACGCGGCCCAGGGGTTTCTGCGGGACAGGATGAAGGCCAGGAGGAAGACCAGCAGGATGTTGACGGTGTCGAGGCTTGCGTTGGTGATCTTGATCGAAGAGTCATTGAATCCGAGGTACCGAACGGCTCTGCCGAAGACTTCGAAGACGACCGGCCGGTAGAGGGTCCAGTTCTCCCCGATGCAGTACACCCTTTCGCCCTCGGACCAGTGTTTGGCGATGTTGGTGTAGTAGGTGTTGTCACTGCCTTGCAGACCGACGTTGGTGATGTCGGCAAAACGCAGATAGGCGCCTGAGACCACGATCACCGCGAGGATGATCCATAGAAAAACGTTCGCACGGGGGGTGGAGTGATTTCTCAAGAGCTCTTTCGAATCCTTTGGAGTGGTCAGTATCGAGTATCTAGTGTACTGCCTCTAAAGTCTCTACCACCTCTTGGCGGACCTCCGCACCACTGGCTGCGTTACTCCTCCTTGAAGTAGTCAAACTACGACTGCGTCGTCGCGTCTTGCCAGTGGCACGGATGCCTCGCAAACTGATGGCAGAAACGTCAGACGCAGTACACTGGTATCAAGTATCAACTCCTCTTGGTTCCAGCTCCGCCGGGTTTACCCGGCCTTCTCATCAGTTTTCGTCGCGAGGGGCGGAAGACGCGGTGAGACTCGGCGTTTCCGCAGAATGAGAGAATGAGGCGTACTTTACGGTACGTTGATTGAGCGATTTCAAGAAAACGTCGAAGATCGCTGCGAATTTCGCGCCGCAGCAGATCACTGGTGAGAAGGCCGGGTTAGGATATGACAGCGAAAGATTGAAAGGATCGGCGGCAGGTTGAAAATTCTCAGTATTGCCACCACCCACCCGAGGTTTGGTGGGGACAGTGAGCCTGGCTATGTGCTGGCCTTGAACCGGGAGCTGGTCCGCCGCGGTCATTCGGTGACGACGATCGTACCCCACGCGCCGGGCGCAGCGGTGAATGAGAATGTCGAGGGCGTCCGGATCCGTCGTTTTCGGTACTTCATTCCGGCCTCGGCGCAGCGACTTTGCTACAACGGCGGGATCCTTCCCAATCTCCGGAGAAGCTGGATGGCCCGCCTCAATCTCCCGATCTTCGTGGCCGCTCAAGCCTGTGCGGTAGCTCGGGCTGTGGCCTTCGAGTCATTTGACGTTATCCATTGCCATTGGCTGATCACCAGCGGATTAATGGGGGCCTTGGCCGCCGGACCGGCCCGACTGCCCCTGGTGGTCACCGCTCACGGGAGCGACGTCTTCACGGAGAATCCGGTCTTCAAGGCCCTGGACCGCTGGGTGCTGGCTCGGAGTTGCGTGTGTACGGTCAACAGCCGCCGGAGCGGCCAGTTGGTTTCAAGGCTCAACCCGAAGGCCAGGATCGAGCCGGTTCCGATGGGCGTCGATCCCGAACGCTATGGCAAAAACCTGGCGTCGGCTGCCGTTCGCGAGGTCTTGGGGGACGGGCGGCCTCAGATCCTGTTCGTCGGGCGGTTTACGAAGAACAAGGGGATCACCGATCTGGTCCGGGCGATGCCGATCATCGCCGCCGAAATGCCGCAAGCCCGCCTGGCGCTGGTTGGATTCGGTCCTGATGAGGATCGTATCCGTTCGACAATTGCAGCCGTTGGGTCGGGCGACCGGGTGACCATTCTTGGCCGGGTGTCGCGAACCGACATCCCGGTTCACATGGCTTCGGCCGACCTGCTGGTCCTGCCGTCGATCAAGGTTGAAGGTCTCGGCGTCGTATTGCTCGAGGCCCTGGCCAGCGGGACGCCGGTGGTCGGGAGTGACGTCGGCGGCATACCGGACATTATCGAAGACGGCGTCACCGGGCTCCTGTGCCGGAGTCAGGATGAGGTCGATATCGCAGCGAAGTGTGTGCGGATGCTGCAAGATGAGGACCTGAAACACAGGACGATCGAAAATGGGATGCGGTTGGTGAACGACCGTTTCAGCTGGTCCAGGATCGGGGTCGGTTTGGAGAAGATCCTGTTGGAGTGTCTGGGAGAGCCCCGTGCTTCGGACGCGGGGGATGACCGTGTCGAGGGGTCTTCGTGAAGGTCCTTCACCTGACGGACGACATGGCCCTGGTCGGTGGTGTTCAACGCTATCTGACAATGCTGCAAACGATCCTGCCGGCTCACGGCGTCGAATGCCGGGTGTGGGCGCCGCCACCGGGCCCGATGGACGGTTTGGCGTCTCGATGGTATGGGCGCAGATATCGAAACAACGTTCGGGCTCTGATCAGGGACCAAAGGCCTGATGTCGTCCACGCCCACAACCTCTGGATGCGCCTTTCGCCGGCGCCGCTCCAGGCTGCCGGGGAGGCCGGCATCCCTGTCGTGATGACAGTGCACGACTACAACTGGGTCTGTCCCCGAAAGTGGATGATCACCGAAGAGGACCGGCCCTGTGAGACCGGTTTTGGCAGGCGGTGTGCGCTTTCAAGGTGTCGGGGATCCCATGAGGGTTTGACCTGGTTGCCCTATAACGCCCTCCGGTGGCTGAAAACCGCCTGGCACCGGAGGATGTTGATCAGATGGGTCGATCGCTTTATTTCTCCTTCCGAACATCTGGCGCAGTGGATGGAGCGGAGCCTTGGAGTGAGCGAGGTGCTCCACATTCCCAATTTTGCCCCGAGGCCTCAAGGGGGTTCTGTGGACGCGGTCGAGCACCCCAATACCCTGCTATTTGCCGGTCGGCTGAGCCGGGAAAAGGGAGTCGATGTCCTGTTGCGCGCGATGCCCTTGGTGGTTTCGAACCACCCGGAGGTCCGGCTGGTCATCGCAGGAGATGGTCCCCGCCGGCGGAATCTCGAAGATCTGGCAGCAGAGCTGGAGATCGAAAGCGTGGTTCGATTTGCAGGTGCTTTGGGGCCGGAGGCTTTGGGACGGCTCTATGGCGATGCCGGCCTGGTGGTTCTTCCGACCCTCTGGATGGAGAACTGCCCGGTGTCGATCCTCGAGGCATTCGCTCACGGTCGTGCGGTGGCAGCCAGCAGGATCGGGGGTGTGCCGGAGTTGGTCGACGACGGTCGAACGGGCCTGTTGTTCGAGCGTGGCGATGTCCGGGAAATTGGCGCCCGACTGGTTGAACTCCTGGCCGACCCGGACCGCATCAAGGCCATTGGCAGAAACGCTGAATCCTCATGGGCGGCCCGCTTCACGCCGGAAATTCACGGCCGCCGATTGCGGGAAGCCTATGACTCGGTGATTTCGGGAACCGGGTGATCGCCGTGTTTTGTCGTACCTTCAACCGGCTGTTCGGGATGCCCTGGGTCCGGCGGTTGCTTTCGACGCCAACCGCTGAACATCAGACCGATATTGCAGAGTATTTCCGCGGGTGCCGGGCCGGGGGGGTTGGATTCCTCGACGCATTCGAGAATTTCGGAGAGGTGGCGGGGAGTCGTGTACTGGACCTCGGTTGCGGGCTGGGCGGCAGAACCCTGGCCGTTGCCGGTGCGGGCGCCTCGGAGGTCGTCGGAATCGACGTCGATCTGGAGAAGGTCCACCGAGCGCAGACCCTGGCCGATCAGGCGGGTGCGGGCAGTGTCGCCTTCGCCGTTCAGAGTGGTTCGGAACTCGCATTCGAACAAGACCGTTTCGACGTCGTACTGCTGCTCGATGTCGTGGAGCACCTGCAGGACCCGGCCACGATCCTCGATGAGTGTGCGAGAGTGCTCCGGAGCGGCGGTCGTGTATTGGTCGGTTTCCCTCCCTACCGTTCGCCATGGGGAGGACATTTGTTCACTCACGTTCCCATTCCGTGGGTGCACCTGCTGTTTCCCGACCGGGAGGTCCTCGATGTCTGGCGGGCGGGTCATCAGGAGGCGCTGTCCCGAGGCGAGGTCAGGTGCCCTGCGAAGCGCGTGCGCGCTATTATGGATGCCGAAACGACAGCCGCTCTGTGGGATTGCAATGGGATGACGATCTCGAAATTTCTCGACCTGATCGACCGAACGCCGTTGGAGCTGAAACTCATTCGGTTCAAGACCCTGGGTAATATTGGAGGATCAATGACAAAGAAATTGAAGCTCAGGGAGTACCTGGTGACGCGCCTGGTCGTCGTATTGGAGGCCTGATGCTGGTTCTGTGGCCCGTTCATCGACTTGAGGAGGAGCACAACCAGTACCCGGGCATCATGACCCTTTCCGCCGTGCTCAAGGATCGGGGCTTTCGATCGGAAGTCATCGCCGCGAATGACGAGCTGATCCGATCCCGATTGCACGGTGAAGGGTGCGTTGTATTGGCGTTCAGCACGACGTCAGCGCTGGTGAAGGCTTCGGTTGAACTCAATCGGCGGATCAAGGCCCACCACCCGGAGGTGGTCTCGGTCTTCGGGGGTGCGCACCCGACATATTTCCCGGACATGGTCGAAGAGGAAGGGGTGGACGGCGTCTGTGTCGGGGAAGGCGAGTACGCGATGCTCGAACTGGTGAGGGCCCTGGACGAGGGACGTTCGCCCAGGAATATCGAGAATTGGTGGATCAAGGAAGACGGTGTCATCCACAAGAATCCCCTTCGTGCTCTGATTGAAGACCTCGACCAACTGCCGCTTCCCGATCGAGAGGCTTTCACCCTGGCGACTTCCGAGCCGGCGTCGCATACGATCGTCATGACAGGGCGCGGATGCCCCTATGGTTGCACTTACTGCTACAACCACCTGTACCAGAAGCTTTACGCGGGCAAAGGCAACCTGATTCGTCGCCGGAGTGTTGAGCATGTCCTCCGTGAGCTGCGGCTGCTCAAGGACGAGGGGTATCGGTTCATTCGGTTCATGGACGACCTGTTTACCCTTCAACCGGATTGGGTTAGAGAATTTTCGTCTCGGTATGCGGCTGAGATCGGCCTGCCCTTTACCTGCCTGGTTCGGGCAAATTACGTCGACCGGGCCGTCATCGCCGACCTCAAGCGGGCGGGGTGCCACCGGATCATGATGGGGGTCGAGGCCGGCAGCGAACGGTTGCGGCTCGAGGTCTTGAAGCGCCGAATGTCCGACGAACAGATTCTCGAAGCGGCCCAGATCATCCGGGATTCGGGAATCAAGCTGGTGACGGCCAACATCCTGGCTCTTCCCGGTGGGACACTTGCTGACGACTGGGAGACCGTCGACCTCAACATCCGTGCACGGCCCGATTACAGTTCAGCCTCAATTCTCAACGCGTTCCCCGGGACCGAGATCCACGAGATCGCCCAGTCTATGGGCCTGATCCAAGAAGACCATCTGGCGGCGGTTGTCTCCGAGGGCGGGTTCGGATTTACTTCGGCGCTGAAGATTGCTGATCCAAAAGAAAAACGCCGGATCGAGAATCTCCACAAATTTTTCCCATTGTTGATCTGGTTTCCATGGCTCAAACCTGTTGTCCGGCAGCTGATCAAGCTACCGCCCAACCGCTTCTTTCTGTTCATATACATGATGTGTATCAACCTCGGCACGCACTTGATCAGTATCCCGTCAGGCATCGGCGGTCCGCTGCTCTTGAAAAAGATCAAGCGCCGATTCATGCCAAAGAGCCGGCTGTCGCCGAAGCGTGCCGAAGCCACTGGCGCATGAGTCGTCGACGGACCCCGCGCGAAGTCATTTCCCTGGCAGCCGAAGCGGCTTCGGTGTGGTTTGATCATAACCTGGTTCAGCCGTTGCGCTCCGAGCCCGGGCTCCCGCGCGCAATGCACTTCATTTCCACCCACCGGTGCAACGCGCGCTGCGTGATGTGCGGCATTTGGAAGGAAACCGGCACCCGAGCGGAGGAGCTGTCTCCCGAGGTTCTCAGTGGGGTCCTGGCCGACCGGCTGTTCTCAGCCATGGAGTTCGTCGGAATCAGTGGGGGGGAGCCGTTCCTCCGTGATGATCTTTCGGATTTGTGTGGGGTGTTTCTGGAGAAATGTACCAGGATCAAACGTTTCAGTCTGACGACCAACGGCCTGTTGACCGGGCGCATGAGCACCGCCCTTCCCGAAATCGGGGAGCGTGCCCGTGGCGCCGGAGCCCTTCTGGATGTATCGGTGTCGGTACACGGCATGGGTGAGATGCTGGACGGGATCTACGGCGTGGCAAATGCATTCGCCAAGATCGAGCGAACGATCGAGGTCTTGGAGGAGCTTCGTGCCGAAGGACAGCTGAGTTTCTCATTGAACTGCGTGTTGCTTTCGGAGAACCTTGCCGGCGCCGAAGAACTCAAGAATTGGGCTGCAGGTCGCGGGATCCCCTTGAGCTTCGTGATCGGGGAGCACAGGTCCAGATTCCGCACCGAGGGGCTTGATGAGGCCTTCGTTGCTCCCGATGGGCAAGAGCCGCTGATCGATTTCCTTCGCAGCCTCTCGGAGGATCGCTCACAATCTGCGGTCTCGGCGGGCAAATATCGTGAGATCGTTGCGATGCTGGATGGGCGGAAGACTCGGTCACTATCCTGCTACTACGCCATGGGAGGGCTGCTCCTGGGCCATGACGGCCGGCTCTACTACTGCTCGCACAGCAAAGAGATCGGTAGGTGTCTGGGCCGATCACCGCGGGAGATCTATTACGACCCGAAGAACCTCGCCTACCGAAGATCGGACCTTTTTCAGATCGAGTGCCTGCATTGTCCCCCCTACACAAGAACGCGCTGGGAGCTTGGGAAAGATCTGCCGCGAACTCTCGCCGAGATCGTCAGGCACAGGTTCCCGCGCTCGGACAGAAGCTCGTGACCGTCAGATCTACCGGAGCTTCCAAGGCCGATGCAAATATGACCCGCATCCTCGTTACCAACGCCTACAGCGCTCGCAATCGTGGGGATGCCGCAATTATTTTCGGTATGATCGAAAGCCTGCGTTGCACCGGCCTCTTCCGGGATGCCGAGATTCGGGTCTCTTCCGCCGATCACCCCGCCGACGCGGCACTGTATCCGGTGCCCCTGGTTCCGTCCTTTCACTCACTCAAGAACCGGTTCTCGAACAGCCCGAGCGCCAACTCTCTGTACTTCCTCATCGTGCTCCTGCCGATCAGTCTGCTGTGGGCCGTCACCTGGCGGCTTGGGAGGTTCGACCTTCCGCTTCCAGGGTTCCTCCGCGAGCTGATTCGCGCATACGCCCGTGCGGATATGGTGGTTGCCGCCGGCGGGGGCTATCTCTACACCACCTCGGCGATTCACGGCAACGTCGTGCTGTTGATCAATGTGTACAGCTTCTTCTTCGCGGTGTTGCTCGGCAAGCCGGTTTCCCTTTATTCCCAGTCAATCGGCCCCTTTGCAGGGTCGTGGCAGGCCCGGTTCGTGCGTATGGCGCTCTCCAGGGTGAGGCTGGTGGAGGTTCGAGAGGAGTTGTCGCACCAACTGCTCGACGGATGGAGGATGCCCACACCGGTTCGGGATGCGGCCGATGCCGCCTTCCTCCTCAAGGGCCGCCCGCCGGCCGAACACCTCGGGATCGCCTGGGCGAGCGCCGAGCCTACCGTCGGAATGACCGTCAGGAGGTGGTTTCGGGACCGTGAAAAGCAGGCAGGATACGAGCGAACCATGGCGTCTTTCGTGGACTGGCTGATCGAAGAGCGAGGAGCGGAGGTCGTCTTTTTGCCTCAGGTCACCTATGCCGAGGGCCACGACGACGACCGGGAGACAGCCCGCAATGTGGTTGCCATGGTCGCTTGGCACGATCGGGTTCGCGTTGTCGAGGGCGAGTTGAGTGCCCAGGAGATCAAATGGCTGTGCGGCCGGATGGAGTTCTTCGTGGGCACGCGCATGCATTCCAACATCTTCGCCCTCTCTTCAGGTGTGCCGACGCTGGCCATCGCCTACCAGCCGAAGACCCAGGGCATCATGTCGGAACTGGGCCTTGGTGATTGTGTCGTTCAGATCGAGGGGTTGGCACTCGAGGAACTGCAACGTGTTTTTGACGCCATGGTCGATCGAAAGTCTGAAATTCGGAGTCACCTGGAATCCACCATTCCCGCCCTTGAGGCAAAGGCACTCGAGGCTGGTCAATTGATTGCCGAGGACTTTGGCCGGTGGAAGGACCAACAGGGTGATGCGGGGGCAAAACCTTGAACGAGGCGTCGGCCACCGGGCCGCGCCCCGGCGTCAGCATCATCGTCGTCACCTACAACGACCGTGAACGGTTGATCGATTGCCTACAGTCGCTCAAGAACCAGACCTTTTCGCCGGCCAGGACCGAGATCATCGTCATTGACGACGGCAGTACTGACGGAACTTCAAATGTCGTTGAGAACTTGTTTACTGACGTCAGGCTGATTACCAAGACCAACGAGGGTGCCGACCTCTCGCGCAATCGAGGGATTGCCGAGAGTACAGGTCCGTGGATCGTCTTCATTGATTCCGATTGCGTGGCGCCGAGGAACTGGCTCGAAACCCTGGTCGGTACGTTGGAAAAAAATTCCTCGGCGGTCGTCGGCGGCAGGGTGATTCACCGCGGCCCGTTCCTGCGGCGCGTCGTGGGAATCGCCGACTTCGGCGAGTACCAGGGGCTGATCCGACGTGAGGTTCGGTGTTTGCCGACCTGCAACCTCGGCCTGGCCCGGTCGACTTTGGGCGAAGTACGGTTCGATCCGCGGCTGGCCGATGCCGGCGGAGACACTCTTTTCACCGAGACCCTGCGCCGTGGCGGCGCGACGCTGATCTACGAGCCCGAGGTTGCCGTGGAGCATCGGCCCTCGGTCAGTTTTGGTCAGTTGATGAAACGGGCCGGGCGGTATGGAACGAGTTTCGTTCGGGCGCGCCAGGTGGACCCCTCCATGCGCTACGCGGGCCTTGTGCGTGCCGGTGTTCTCGGCGTCGTCGCCGCGACTGCGGCCAGGGTCTTGTTGGACTGGGGGCGCCTGGTGCGGCATCGACGAACGGCGGGGTTTTCCGTTTTGGAAATTCCGGCGGCTGCGGTCGTGCTGGCGCTGAGACGGCTGGCTTCCCTGCCGGCAGCGGTGAGAGCTGTGAGGCGCTGAGCTGAGGGCCTCGAAAAACCGGAGGGTTACGGCGTCTGTCCCTCAGGCAGGTGCGAGATGACCGAGCGGAGTTTCGTTTGGGACGATTTTAGAAGTGTCTCGACGACTTCGATGTCGATCGTCGTGCCGTCGTCCACCAACTCGAGAATGGCCCGGCGGATGGCGGCACAATCGGCTTCGGAGTGACCTCCCGGCATCGTGACCATCACCCTGATGTGATCAACGGCTTCCTGCACGATCTGCCAGCGTCCAACGCCGAGGGCGTGGTCGAGCACCAGGAAAAAGGGGTGTGGCGTCAGTTTTCGTCCCGAACGCAGGAGGATGAAGTCGCCGGCGCGACCGCGAACGCTCTCCATCAGGGGCATTCCACGTCCGCAGATCGGTTGCTCACTCGAAACACGGGCAACATCCCCCTGGTCGTAGCGGATCAACGGCATCGTTCGACCGGTCAGATTGGTGATGATGACCGAGGCATCTTCCCCGGGGAGGGCCGGCCGACCCTCAAAAAGAAATTCGGTCACCACCGTATCGGAGCAGAGGTGGTAGCCGGGGCACCGTGGACACTCCCAAGCGATGACCGAGCCGGCCTCGTCCGACGCGTAGATATCAACGACCGTGGCGCCGAGGGTCGAGGCCAGTTGACGGCGGGCGCCGTCATCGAGCACGCCCGAGGTTGAGGTGACCAGCGGCACCTGGAGGTCGTCAGCGCCGATGTGTTCGAGAGCTTCCGCGAGGAGCTTCAGAGTCAGGGAATAGCCGTGGATCATGTGGGGGCGCCACAGTTTCAGAGCTTCAATCCATTTTTCCGGGTCGTCACGGGAAAACAGGATCTTGGTCCGGAAGATGCCGAGGTGTTGGTACCACGAGCGTTTTCCCAATCTCTCGCGACGGGACTGGAAGGCCGCTACTCGATGCCAGGGTTTCATTCCCCATGCCATGTAGACCCGCAGGAACGAGGGATTGAACGCCGAGCGATCGGAGGCCCGGAAGAGGATTTCCAGGGGGACGCCGGTCGACCCGCTGGTGCGGGACCGCAAACACCGGGTGGGCTCGGTTCCTTTCACGACCAGCTGGGCCTGCGGGGTGGATTGGAGTGTTTCCCGGGTAACGATCGGAAAGAGTCGAAGATCGTCGGGAGTGCGCAAATCCGCCGGGGACACGCCTTCACGGTCGTACAGGCTCCGATAGAAAGGGACCGTGGCATAGGCGTGATGCACCAGTCTTTGCAACGCAATGAACTGGCGTCGCTCGAGGTCCTCTTTGCGCCGCCACTGGTTGCGGGACAACTGCGCCAAGCTGATCAGGCCGCGCACTATCGAATCACCGTTGGAAGTCGGTCCACTCCCAGATGATAAACCCAACCCGTCAAGACCTGTTAGGATGCCGCAGTATGAAATTCAGTCAACGACTTCCTGAGAGCATCGAGCGTGTGGCGCGGATCGGGAACCTGCCGCCGATCGGGCCGCGGGAGACCGAGCGCTTGATCGTCAAGGCGACCGAGAGGGCGGGGTTGACCGAAGACGAGATCGTGACGCTCCTCAACGGCCTCGAGGACTCAGAAAATGCTCGGGTGGTGTTGGATTTTTCCCGTAGCTATTCCCGGCCGCGAGACGGCGAGATCCTTCTTTTGCCGCCGCTTTATTTTTCCAGCATCTGCGAGAACAAGTGCGCCTACTGTGATTTTTCGACAGGTGATGGGGTTCGTTTGACCTCCGAAGAGTTTGGCGCAGAGGTCGACACCCTCCTTGGCATGGGATATCGCAGCATCGAGCTGGTCAGCAGCCAGGATCCGGAGCTCTTTGTTCGTCAGACTCCGTTTGACCCCTCAGACCAGCACTTCGACCTGGCTCCAACCGTTCGGTACTTCGAAATTCTCAAGGAGCGGATCGGGGCAAATGGTGGCGGCATGATCACCAGCAACATCCCGCCGGTGTGCACCCGGGGTTTTACGGACCTGAAGAACGCCGGACTGGAATGCTTCCTTGTCTGGCTGGAGACATTCGACCCGGTCCAGTATGCGCGGCTGCATGTCAACACCGGGCCAAAGGGGCATCAGGGTTTTCGCCTGGACTCTTTCGAACGGGCCCTCGAGGTCGGCGTCCCACATGTTGCCGGAGGCTTTTTGAAGGGCCTCCACGATTGGCGCAGGGAAGAGGCCATTCTCTATCTCTTCGACCGTCATCTGAAAGAGCGCTGGGGCAGGGGATTCTCCATCATCGGAAGCCCCCGGGTCAAGGGCAGATTCCTCGGTTCGATGGCGATCAGGGACAACCTTGTCACCGACGAAGAGTATGAGCTGAATATCGCTCTTGATCGGGTGCTCTTCGATGGAATTCTGTGGCTTCAGACGAGAGAGAGCTTGGAATTCAACCGGCATTTGATCAACACCTACGGCGGCGGTGTCGTTTTGACCCTGACGAGTTCCACCGCGCCCGGAGGATATTCGAAGCCTCAGGAGTCGCACGCGCAGTTCCCGGTCTTCACCCAGGACCACGTCCGCGCTGTATCCCAGCTCGAGGGGGACGGGTTGAAAGTCCACTACGCATGGAATGCCGCCGACCTCAGCGAGTGTCAGAGGCGCTGACGCCGGCCCCAACCGCATTGGACACAATCGCCCGAACCTCGCCGACCAAGTGGGGCCGCATGGCAAAGATTGTCAGAGTCAGGGCAACGACCGAGGGCGTGAGGATTCCGAAGAGAGGACCGATGCCCGGTTGGGTAAAGCTGTTTGGAAAGAAAAACCGAACGCCAAGGGCTGAGGCGGCAAACGCGCACAGGCCTGCTGCGGGAACCGACAACGTTGAGAGAACCGCCTTGATTCGCAGGCCGGTCATTCGTGATACCAGGACAATGTTGATCGGTGTGAACACAAGGGCGGTGAGACTCTCGGCGGCACACACGGCCGTCAGACTGACATGGGCCGCGGCGAAGAGCAGGCCTACGGTGATGACAGTCCGGATCGTGGTGAATCGAAGCAACAGGCCGGTTCGCTGGGCGGCGATGTAGACGGGCGCCGTGGAAACCAGGGGAGCGAGTAGTACGAACACGGCAAGTGCACGCGCGGGCCTGATTGCAGCCTCCCAGCTTGGTCCGAAGACCGTGATGATCAGGATTTCCGGAAAGAGGAACAACGGCCCGGCAATGAGGGAGGTCAGAATTAGCAAGAGCCCGGACAGGCGGAGGAACCACCGACCGACCTTTTCCCGATCGTCCCGTTCCCTGCAGAAGGCCGAGATGGCAACCCGGTCGTGGATTCCCAGGAGGCTCTGGACCGGGGCGTGCACGATCCGGCTGACGATTTCGTAGTATCCCAACTGGACCAGACCGAGCAGGCCTCCGATGAACAGTCGGTTGGCCCCATCGATGAGAAAGGCCAGATTCGCTGCTGACCAGATACGAACGCTCGCGTGCATCAGCCGTGCGGCGACCTCTCGGTCGAGATGCCACCGAGGGTTCCAGCCTGGCCGAATCCACCATAGAACTGCGTTTGCGGTGGACCCGGCCAGGAATCCGGCGACGAGCGCCCAGGGTCCCCACCCGGAGAGTGCCAGGATGACGGAGACGACGGCGCTGATCAATCCGTCAGCTGCTTGAATCAGCGCCTGCTTACGAAAGTTCAAGGCCTTGACCGCCAATGCCGAGGGAACGGCCGCCAATGCCTGGGGAATCAGCCGGAGGGACATCAGGGCCAGGAGCGACCCCGCCCGGGGGTCATCGAAGAACCGGGAGGCCAACGGGGAGGCGGCCAGGACGATGCCGATCGTGATTGCGGTCAGGCATCCGTTGATGATGAAGCAAGCGTCAGCCGCCTTCCGGTCGTCGCCATCGTGCTGGACCAGCGCCGTATTAAGGCCCAGTGTTTTGGCACGGTTGACGATGTTGAGAATCAGGACGGCGATCGCGACCAGCCCGAAATCCTCCGGTACCAACAGGCGTGCCAGGAAAAGGACCGACAGGGTCTGGACGACCCTTTGCAGTCCGACCCCTACGGTTGCCCAGGTGGCGCCGCGAATCGCCAAGGTCTTCGTCGAATCACCGCCCATCTCAGAGGTAGCCCAGTGCTGCGAGCCGTCTGCGCATTTCAGCGTCGTCCGGCATCGAACTTCGTTTACCGTCGCACTCATAGGCTGAGGCCAGAGAGGAAGTGTCTCGCCGGTGCCGGTCGATCAGGTGGCGGAAGTGAGCCGCCCGATCAGGGTGTTGAAGGACCACATTCGTCCGTTCATCCGGGTCCGCGCCCAGGTCGTAGAGTTCCTCGCCGTTATCCTCGGTATCGTGGATGAACTTCCAGCCGGCTTCTCGGCAGCTTGAGACCGTAAAGGTGTCGGAGATGCCTGAGCGACTGAGTCGACTGCCACAGTGCATTGTCTCGCTGAAGATGATGTCCGAGCCGTTGCCGGAGCGGGCGAGAGCCAGGGGGGCGAAGCTCGAACCGAGGAAGGAGGGTGGCGCGGGAATTCCGAGGAGGTCCAACAGGGTTGGCGCCAGGCCCAGCAACTCCACTTGGCGGTCGATTCGCCGAGGCCCAGTCAGGCCGGGACCGCTGAGAATCAACGGGACTCTGATCAACTCCTCGTGAAGGTCGGGTCCGTGAGCCCAGCGCCCGTGTTCGCCCAATTGTTCGCCGTGGTCCGAGGTGACGACTACGGTGGTTTTTTCCTTCAGGCCCAGGTCTTTCAAGCTGTCGATAATCTCTCCGATGTATCCGTCAACCAGATCCACTCGGTCGCCGTAGAGTCTCTTGAGTGCGTTGACGGCCGGTGCGGGCCTTCCGGCGGTCAGGCCGGCCATCCCATTCAGGAAGGACAGTCTGTCCCTGAAGGTGCGGCGGCCCGGAAGGGGCTGGTAGGGGAAGTGAACATCCATGAAGTGCAGCCATAGGAAAAATGGACCATCCTGTGCCTGAAGCCAGGCCGTGGCCCGGTCGGTGAGGAAGCGGCCGGTCAGGTTCTGGCCGCCTTCTTCCAACAACAGGGCCTGTAAGAGCATCAGGAAACCGAGGCTTTGCCTCCCGATCGAGTCGTGGATTTTCTTCTTCATCGTCGCAAGGCCCCCGGTCTTCCCGGCAGAACCCCTCCGGTCGTGCACATCCCAAAAGTCGATGAAAAGGTCGAAACCACGATCGTATCCGGTTTCCCGAGTCAGGAAGGGATTGGACGGATTGAAGCCGGCCGTCGTAAGCCCGGTGCCTGAAGCCGCCTCGGCGAGGGTCGTCGCCTCGAGCGGTAGACCTCGCCGTTCCCCGGCGACCAGTGGATACAGGGAGCCCATGATCGAAGGGAACGAGGCCTGGGTCCGAGGTCCATTCGAGATCGCCTGTTCGAAGAGAACCCCATTGAGCGCAAGGGCATTCAGATTGGGCGTCGAGGCATAGCTCGAACCGACGCAGCCAAGGGCATCGTGACGGAGGGCGTCGACGGTTATCAGGACCAGATTCTCAGCAGTCACGAATGCTACCCCCAGAGAGACAATCGCTATCTTACGGATGCAGGGGTCAGGGAGACAACCCCTGGAGGCCAGAGTGGAATTTGCCTTTGTGTTGGGGAATGCCAATATCCGGCAGGATTGGACCCTTCATCTCCTCTGGAGACAGGACTTGGTGCGCCTGGATACCAGAAACCGGCTCTGTTATCGTTGAGCATCTGGATCAGGATGACATCAAAACTATGATTTTGATTGATTTTTTCCCTCTCTGCCGACGGCAGGGACGGCCGGCCGCTGCGGGCCCCCCACCGGTTTTCCAACCGTTACTCGGACGACGCTGCCGATGAGAGCCTTCACCGCCTCTGTTTTGCGTGCCGTGTGCGCCATCCTCACCGTAGCCCTCGTCGCCGCGGCCGGGGCCTGCTCCGGCGGGGAATCGGCGCACCACAACCTGCTGATAATCGTCTCTGACGCGCTGCGGGCCGACGTGCTCGGCTGTTACGGGGGGGCGGCACAGACGCCGAATATCGACCGGCTGGCTGAAGGCGGCATCCTCTTCGAACGGTGCTACACCACCACTCCCTGGACCTGGCCGGCGGCGGTGAGCATGTTCACCGGCAACTACCCAGGCTCGTACAACGGAAGCGTCAGACAGTTCTTTCCGGAAAGGCGGCCGAAACCGAACCCGGTGACCGTGGTCGAAGTTCCCGAGGAAGAAGAGCTGTTTTCCGAAGCGCTCGAGAGCGTGGGTTACGAGTTGCGGATGGCCCTGCAAAATCAGTTTCCCCGTCAATCGAACAGCCTCCAGGGCTTCGTGGAACTGGACCCTGTGGCGGTCACGGCGGCGCAGAGAGCTTCGGTGGAATCGGTAGTCGGACCGGCCGTTCGAAACACCCCCAAGCTCTTCTCGTTGCTCCACTACCTGCTGAAGGCGCCGTCCGGGAGGCCCTTCTGCCTCCTTACTTGGGTCCTTGACCCCCACGGCGAATACGACCCACCGCGCGGGTTCAGACGAAGGATCGACACCAGCGGTGAGCCGCTGCCTCGGGAGCCAGGTTTTTACACCAAGCTCAATTCCTGGCAGCTGAAGAAGCTCACCTATGACCTCGACGAACGGGAAAAGGTATACATCGAAGCGCTCTACCGGGCCGAGGTCGAGTTCGTAGACCGTCGGGTGGGCTACATCCTGAACATGCTGGAGCACCGCGGGCTGCACCGCAATACGATCGTCGTCTTGACTTCCGACCACGGTGAGGCCTTCTGGGAGCACGGTTTCCCTTCCCACGGCAACACCTACTTCGAGGAGATGGTCCATGTTCCCCTGATCATCAGTGGACCCGGGATTACCGCCGGGCGAAGGGTGGAAACCCCGGTGTCGCATGTCGGCCTGGCGCCCACCCTGGCAGAGCTGCTGGGGGTCACCTTGCCGGGTGAGGTGCAGGGGAACAGTTACATCGGTCTGATCCAGGGCCGGGCTCCTGATCCCGCCCCAGTCTATTTCATGGCCGCTCACCAACAGCTGCAGAAGGACGCCATCCTGGACGGCGGCTTCAAGCTGATCATGGGGTTCGACGGATCGAAGGCGCTTTACCGTCTCGAAACGGATCCGGGCGAGGCGGCGGACATTTCCGGCGACCATCCCGACATGGTGGCGCGCCTCGAGGCCCGACTGCTCGAGATCAGGGAAGAGAATCGCCGGCTCCGCGAGAATCGGGAGGAGGTCCGCCGAACCGGAGTTCCCGACGTGGATGATGAGGAGATCCTCGAGCAGATGAAGGCACTGGGATACGTGGAGTAGGGTCGAAGTGCGCAACGCCGGCCCCGTTGCCTCGAGTGTGGTCTGGATCAGGTTGCCCTCGAATCGGAGGGCTTCTCGGAAGCAGTGTGAACACCGCTCAATCTATCGAGGAGAGGAGAAGCTTCTCAGGTCGGTCCGAGCCGAGACCCTGTTCATATCAGGGCGAACGGGAGCGGGGGCGATGCTATATTGGCCCCGTGCAAGCCGGACATCCATCATCCCTGATCGTCCCCTATCGAGCTGTGCGTTACATTCTTCTCCAGCGGCCGATGCTGCAGCGGTTTAACGGAATTGCACGGAGGCTCAGGCTGCCGGCAGGTCTGAAGTTGGCCGTTGACTCGGCTTTACGAAGCGGCACCATCAAGCGCGAATTCGTGCGGATGATTGACGAGGATTACGCCTCGATGCGCCCCTTCCTGCCGTCCAAGGCCATGCGGATCCTCGATATCGGGTGCGGCGTTGCCGGAATCGACGTGCTCCTGTTCCGGCACTATCGACAGGCGCCTGACCTTAAGTTCTTCCTGCTTGACCGAACCAATTCCCGGTCGGATCTCCGTTACGGCTTCTCAAGCGGCGCCGAGTTTTACAATGCCCTTCAGATCTCCAAGCGGATGCTCGGCGTGAACGGTGTCAATACCGCCAACATCCGCCTCATTGAGGCCCGGAAGAGATGCGCGATACCGGTTGCGAAGCTGGTCCCGGAGTTTTTCATAGCGTG